>JBILLP010000447.1:0-3468 GCA_044376025.1 Bradymonadia bacterium | reverse complement strand
GATACCACACCGTCTGGCGCGATCCAACCGCTTGCACCGCGCGCCGCGTGCCGCGTCGCGGCGGGGCTGCGGGCGACAGCCCGCCGCCTACGGCAGCGACCTGGCGAGGCGGAAGCCGTAGTCGTTGAAGCGGCCGTCGGGGTCGCCGCTGGCGTGGTTGGCCGCACGCGCGTAGTTCGCGTAGCCGTTCCAACCGCCGCCGCGAAGAACACGGTCCGAGCCGGTCGACGCTCCGACCGGATCCGTCACAGCGCCGCCCGGGTAGCTCCCGTACCAGTCCCAGGTCCACTCCCACACGTTCCCCAGCATGTCGTACAACCCCCACGCGTTCGCCGCCTTGCCCCCCACCGCCTGCGTGCGATCCCCACTGTTACCGCAGTACCACGCGATGGATTCGAGACTCGGCTGCGCATCGCACGAAGACGGGTCGCCCGACAGCTCGCCCCCATAGGACGCCGTCGTCGTCCCCGCGCGCGCCGCATACTCCCACTCCGCCTCCGTCGGCAGACGGTAGCCGGTGCAGTCGTACACCGTCGCGCCCCCGATCACCTCGCCCAACGCACTGTAGCAAGGTGCGAGGCCTTCAGACGCTGACTCCGCGTTCGCGTACGCAATCGCATCGTACCAACTCACCGACTCCACCGGGCAGTTCGAGCCACAATCGCTGAAGTACGAAGGGTTGCTCGCCATCACCGCCTGCCACTGCTCCTGCGTCACCTCCGTGGTCTGGAGCAGAAACGACCGCGTCAGCGTCACGCTGTGCTGGTTCTCGTCTGAGTATCGGCCGAGCTCGGACTCGGGGGAGCCCATCACGAAGGTGCCGGGCTCGATGCGGACAAAGCCCGGCGGGGTGACGGTCGTGTCGCCCTCGTCACCCGTCTCCACGTCCGGGTCATCGGTCACGCCCTCGTCACCCGTCTCCACGTCCGGGTCATCGGTCACGCCCTCGTCACCCGTCTCCACGTCCGGGTCATCGGTCACGCCCTCGTCACCCGTCTCCACGTCCGGATCGTCGCTCACCTCCGCGACACCCGTCTCCACGTCCGGATCGTCGAGCACGTCGCTCCCCGTGCCTCGGTCTCCGCCGCTGTCGCCGCAGCCTGGCATCAGCGCAGCGAGAACAAGACTCAGCCACAACGGGGTCAGCTTCTTCATCGAAGTCCTCCACGAACCATGGCGCAGCACTCCATGCCCTGTACCGTCAGCCAAGAAAAGGGGTTTCGTGCCGACTACACGCGCCCGAAAACAGGACCAAAGAGATTCAGGCCGGCGCCCGGCTCGCCCGACTCGCGTCCCGCGCGGCGTCATCAAGGCCCACGCTCGCCCGGCGTGCGGGCCGAACATGGGCAAGGAGCGCCCTCCACGCACTCGAGCCCAAACGCCAAACTTTCCCCTGCAGGGCTCCGCCCTGCACCCGTCCTGGCCCTCCCCCGGACCCGCCGCTCGCCGACTCCCCCGCCGGCTCGGGGGCGCGGCCGCTTCGCGTGGCCTGCCCCCGCTTGGCGGCCGCGACGACGCGCCCCCGGACGCTCCCTGCGCCGCGACACCGCTCGACACCACCATCGCGGAGAGCAGTCCGCACACGAGCCACCACCGAGGGCTCCTCCTTCGCCCCATCGCCTCTGTCCGCATCGCCGGCTCCGTCGAGATCGGCCCACCCTGGGTTTGTTCGACCGACTGGCACAGCGCCGGTGCTTCGCGAAAGCGTTGGCGCCGCCGCCGGCGCGACGACGAAGGTGGCGAGATCGGCATGGCCCGACAGGCCAGACTTGCGGTAGAGCAACCCTCGCGTGCTGCTGGACCGTCGCGCCGACCCGGGCAGCCCGCCCGTCGAGACCCCCTGGCCACAAGGAGGCCACCATGGACACCCTGCCGCTGCATCCCAAGCTCGTCCACATCCCCATGGCGCTCGCGGTCCTCATGCCGCTGCTCTCGGGAGGCCTCCTGCTGGCCTGGCTTCGGGGCTGGTTCCCCAAGCGCACCTGGCTCATCGCGGTCGTGCTGCAGGGTATCCTGCTTGGCTCGGCGGTCTGGGCGAAGGAGTCGGGTGAGGACGAGGAGGAGCGGGTCGAGGCGGTCGTGCCCGAGAGCGCGATCGAGGAGCATGAGGAGGCCGCCGACCTCTTCTTGATCGGGGCGGCGGTGGTCACGCTGACCACCGCGGCAGCGCTGGTCGTGCCGGGGCAGGCGGTCGCGGGCATCCTCGGCGGCATCGCCACGGCCGGCACGGTCGTGGTGCTCTTCCTGGGCGTCAGGGTGGGCGAGGCGGGCGGCAAGCTCGTCTACCAGCACAACGCCGGGGCGGCCTACGGCGCGAGCGCGCCCTCCCCCGGGTCCGGTGGCCCTGTGGGCGGCGCCGGCGGCCGCGAGCAGGGCGAGCAGGAGCGCGAGTAGCCGGCTCCCGACGCGCCCCTCAGCGAGTTCTTGCCTACGGGAACAAATGTGCAGTAAAGCGCCCGGCCCCGGGCCGGTGTCGATGCCGCCCCGGCACCGAGCCCAGGTGACCGCATGGCGGAGAAGATCACGGACGTCGTCCTCGCGGAGGCGACGCGCGAGCGCTACCTGAACTACGCGCTGAGCGTGATCACGTCGCGCGCGCTCCCCGACGTGCGCGACGGCCTCAAGCCGGTGCAGCGGCGCATCCTGTACTCGATGTACGAGCACCTGCGGCTGACGCCCGACGCCAAGCACAAGAAGAGCGCGGCGGTGGTCGGCGAGGTCATGGCCAAGCACCACCCGCACGGCGACCAGTCGATCTACGACGCGCTCGCCCGGCTCGCGCAGGACTTCTCGATGCGCTACCCGCTGGTCGACGGCCAGGGGAACTTCGGCTCGATGGACGGCGACGCCCCCGCGGCGATGCGGTACACCGAGGCGCGGCTGCAGCACCTGGCGGTCGAGCTGCTGTCGGAGCTCGAGAAGGACACGGTGCCGATGGTACCGACCTACGACGGCGAGCGCGACGAGCCGATGGTGCTCCCGGCGCAGGTGCCCAACCTGCTGGTCAACGGCGTCACCGGCATCGCGGTCGGCATGGCGACCAACATCCCGCCCCACAACCTCAAGGAGGTCCTCGGCGCGGTGGTGGCGCTGATCGACGACCCCGACCTGCCAATCGAGCGGCTCGTCGCCAAGCACATCAAGGCGCCCGACTTCCCGACCGGCGGCGAGATCCTCAACAGCCGCGACGAGCTGATCGAGATCTACCGGACCGGCCACGGCGCGGTCGACTACCGCGGCGAGTACCGGGTCGAGGATGAGCCGCGCCGGCGCCAGATCGTCATCACCTCGGTGCCCTACTCGCTGAACAAGTCGACGCTGGTCTCCGAGATCGCCGACCACATCCGCACCGGCCGGCTGCCGCAGCTCGTCGACGTGCGCGACGAGTCGACCGAGGAGGTCCGTGTCGTGCTCGAGCTCAAGCGCGACGCGTCGGCAGAGGCGGTGATGGCCTACCTCTACAAGCGC
>JBILLP010000446.1:0-3472 GCA_044376025.1 Bradymonadia bacterium | reverse complement strand
GCCGTGTACGTCGACGCCAAAGAAGTCGGCCCGGTCCTCGCCGGATTCATCGCTCGGCGGCCGTGTGTCGGATTTGCGTCAACCTGCACCTACGTCGATGACTGGGTGCTCTCACCGCGCGCGCTGGCTGTGAAGGCACCCGCCTCCACGCTGCCGCTGCCTCCACGCGACGTCTCGCTCGAGAGGCTCTTCTCGAGTTCCGATACTACGAAACCCGTGTCTACCGGTGACGCGGTCACGCTGATGGCGGATCGATTCAAGGCAGCGCATCTCGGCAAGCTGGCGTTCGAGAACGAGCCATTCGAGATCACGCGGGTTGTCGTGGGCAAACCGGAGCAGTGCCCAGACCCTGCTAGCCTCCCAATGGAACGCGAGGCTTACCTCAGGGCCTGCCTTGCCAAGGCTGCCACCCAAGACAGAAGCGGCGGCTCTGGCTCGGGCGAGGCGTCGCCCGGCTCCGGCGCGCCGCAGTAACGCCCGCGCGGCCACCTTGACGGGGGTCGCCGGCGGGATCATGGCCCCACCCGTCGCCCGACGAGGAGCCCATGACCCCCCGCGACCAGAAGATTGCTGACGACTATCGCGCCCTGCTCGTGCTGCTGCACGGCGTGCTCGCGCGCGCCGGACTCGACGGGCTCGCACTGGCCATCACACCCGGCGACGGCGGCCCCGCCACCGTCCCCTCGCCGCGCGTCCCCATCGACGCGCCCGACGCCGCCCTGCAGCTCATCGGCATCGGCTTTCAGCTCCTCAACATGGTCGAGGAGAACGCCGCGGTCCAGCTCCGCCGCGACCGCGAGCGGCGCCACCTCGACCCCGTCCGCGGCTCCTTCGACGAGGCCTTTGCCCGCGCCGCCCGGCTCGGGCTCGACGACCAGGCCCTCTCGGGCGCCGCCCTCGACACCTCGGTCGAGCTCGTGCTCACCGCCCACCCCACCGAGGCGCGCCGGCGCACCATCATCGCCCACTACCGCGAACTCTACACCACCGCCGTCGCGCTCGAGAACCCCATCTACACCCCCCGCGAGCGCGACCGGCTCCGAGACGACGCCGCGGCCTGCCTCGAGCGCATCTGGCGTACCGGCGAGATCCACATCCAGAAGCCGACGGTCGAGTCTGAGCGCGCCTACGTCATCCACTACGCGATGAACGTCTTTCCGGACGCGATGGCGGTCGTCGCCGACCGATACGCCCGCGCCGCCCGCGATGCCGGCCGAGGCGCCCTGCCCGCGCCCCGCCTCTCGTTCGGGAGCTGGGTCGGCGGCGACCGCGACGGCCACCCGCTCGTCTCGCCCGACGTCACGCGCCGCACCCTCGACGACATGCGTCTCGCCGCCGTCGTCGTGCTCCGCCGCCACCTGCAGCCGCTCGTCGACCGGCTCTCGCTCACCGCTCCCTTCACCACCGGCCCGCAGCGGCTGCTCACCGCGATCGAGACCGCCGCCGCCCGGCTCGGGACCCACGCCCAGGCGCTGCTCGACCGCAACCGCAGCGAGCCCTTCAGGCAGTTCGCCGCCCTCATGCTCGCCCGGCTCCCCGTCGACGTCGAGCGGGGACACATCACCCGGCTCGCCGACCGTGAGGGCGCCTACCGCAGCGCCGACGAGCTCCGCGACGACCTGCTCGTGCTGCAGGCGGCGCTGCGCGACGTCGGCGCCGAGCGGCTCGCCGACGACGACGTGGGCCGCGCCCTGCTCACGGTCGAGACCTTCGGACTGCACCTCGCCACGCTCGACGTGCGCCAGAACAGTGCCACCCACGAGCAGGCCCTCGACGAGCTGCTCACCTGGGCCGGCCTCGACATGCCCGCCTTCTCGAGCCTCGACGAGCCCGCCCGCCGCGCCTTCCTCGACGAGGAGCTGCGCCACCGCCGGCCCCTCGCCCTCCGCGGCGCCCGCTGCGGTCTGCAGGCCGACCGCGTGCTCGGCGTCTACCACGTGCTCGCGGAGCACATCGAGCGGCGCGGCGCGGCGGGGCTCGGTCCGACCATCGTGAGCATGACACGGCAGGTGAGCGACCTGCTCGCCGTCTACCTCTTCGAGCGTGAGGCCGGGCTGCTGCACATCGAGCAGGGTGTCACCCACGCCACGCTGCCGGTCGTGCCCCTCTTCGAGACCATCGACGACCTGCAGCGCGCCCCCGACGTGCTCGACGCCTTCGTGAGCCACCGCGTCACCCGCGCCACGCTCGCGCGCCGCGCCACCGGGCGGCTCCCCGTGCAGCAGGTCATGCTCGGCTACTCCGACAGCAACAAGGACGGCGGCATCGTCGCAGCGCAGGTGGCCGTGGAGCGCGCGGAGCGACTCCTCGCGGAGGTCGGTGCCCGGCACGGCGTCTTGATCGAGGTCTTTCACGGCCGCGGCGGCAGCACCGCCCGCGGTGGCGGGCCCAACGCCGACTTCCTCGGCGCCCGGCCACGCTCCGCCTTCTCGGGGCGCATCCGCTCGACCGTGCAGGGCGAGACCGTCGCGCGCGAGCTCGCCAACCACCTCACCGCCGCGAACACGCTCGAGACCTGGCTCGCCGGCAGCTTCAGGGCACGCTTCGAGCGCGGCACCAGCGCCGACCGCGAGCCGGCCCTCGACGCCGCGCTGGAGCGGTTCGCCGCGCTGTCGCGCCGCGCCTACGAGGCCCTCTGGGACCACCCCGACCTCATCGAGTACTACCGCCAGGCCACGCCGATCGACGTGCTCGAGCGCAGCGGCATCGGGTCGCGCCCCGCGCGGCGCACCGGCGGAAGGAGCCTCTCCGACCTCCGGGCGATCCCCTGGGTCTTCTCGTGGAACCAGTGCCGCCACTGCCTGCCGAGCTGGTTCGGCGTCGGCTCGGGGCTGTCGCAGCTCTCCGCGGAGGAGCCCGGGTGCTACGAGGCGCTCCGGGCCGCCGTGCGCGACGATCTCTTCGTGTCGAACCTGATGCACAACGTCGAGATGGGCCTGGCCTCTGCGCACGCCGGCATTGCCGCGCGCTACGCCCAGCTCGTCTCTGACCCGCGCGTGCGGCAGGCGATCGGCGACCAGATCGAGCAGGAGCGGCTGCGCACGCTCTCGGCGCTCGACGGGCTCTTCGGCGGCACGCTCGCGGCTCGGCGACCGGCGCTGGTCGCCAGCATCGACGCCCGGGCTGAGGCGCTGGCACGGGTCCACGACGCGCAGATCGAGCTGCTCGCTGCCTGGCGGGCCCTGGGTGGCCCCGCCGACGAGGCCGGCGGCGAGGCCGACGACCTGCTCCGGCGGCTGCTGATGACCGTCAACGCCATCGCGGCCGGGCTCCGGTCAACCGGGTAGCACCGACCGCCGCCGCGCTTGCCCCGGCGACAGCCCCTTGGCAGACTCCGCGCTCCCCCGGGAGCCCCGGACCCGCCGTGCCACGCCACCTGATCGCCCTCTCCCTCGCCGCCGCCCTGACCGCCTGCTCGGGCGACCCCGGGCCAGGCGGCTCCACCCGCGACACCGGCACCTCGCTCGACGCC
>JBILLP010000445.1:0-3501 GCA_044376025.1 Bradymonadia bacterium | reverse complement strand
CGCATGTCGCCGCTCCTGCTCCAGGCGTCCGCCCCTCCGTGGGCGAGCACACTCATCATGATCGCGCCGATGATTGTGCTCTTCTATTTCCTGATCCTGCGGCCGCAGCAGAAGCACGCGCAGGAACAGCAGAAGATGCGGGACTCGCTGAAGTCGGGCGATGCAGTCATCACCATCGGCGGGCTGTACGGTACCATCACCGAGGTCGCCGGGGACACCGTGACACTCGACGCCGGCGGTCGCACCCAGCTTCGGTTCGATCGGGCCGCCATCGCCCGCCGGCAGCCTGCGGCCGACGCCGCAGCCAAGTAGAAGACTCCTTGACGTCGTAGCCGGCCAGGTCCGGATTCGGAGAACCCTCGACATGAGCTCCAGCTGGAAATTGCGGGTCGCGTTCGCGGCCGCCATCACGATCGCAGCCATCGTGTGGATCATCCCCACCTTCTATCCCGTGGACCGCAAGGCGCCTGAGAGCTGGCCCGGCTGGTACACCTGGCTGTCTGAGACCGTCACCGGGCGCATCACCCCGGGACTCGACCTGCAAGGTGGGCTCCACCTGCAGTACCAGGTCGACATCGAGAAGGCGGTTTCGGTGAAGCTCGATCGCTACGCCGACCAGCTCCGGCGCTCGATCAAGAAGGCGCACCCCGACGCGAACTTCACCATCTCGCGATCCAACGACGGGACGGGGCTGCGGCTCACCGCCACCGGCGCCGACCCCGCAAGCCTCGTCAGCGACGACGAGCTCGCGCTGCTCCACCTGCAGAAGGTCCCCGAGGCGAACGCGCTTCGCCTTCAGATCAACCCGACCTACGTCACCGAGACCAAGGCCTACGCGATGAACCAGGCCATCGAGACGATCCGCAAGCGCGTCGATGCGCTCGGCGTCGCCGAGCCGAGCATCTCGCGCCGCGGAGACTCCGACATCATCGTCCAGCTTCCGGGCCTGAGCGAGGAGCAGTTTGCCGCCGCCAAGAACCTCATCGGCCAGACGGCTCAGCTCGAGTTCCGCATGCTGGCCGACGAGGACGCCTCCTTCTGGTCGTCGGTTCAGGTGCCGTCGGGCGACCCCGAGGTCCGCTCCGTCGGCGGCAGGCCCGCCACCGCCAACCTCGAGAAGCTCAAGGGCCTGGTCGGCAGCGCCACACCACCCGCGAACACGGTCATCCGCTACCAGAAGGTCGAGGAGTTCAACCCGCAGACGCAGAAGATGCAGCTCAAGTACTACCTGCCTGTGCTGCTCAAGGCAGAGGTGCCGCTCACCGGCGAGTACATCACCGACGCCCGCGTCGTGGGCGACCCCCAGACTGGCCGCCCCATGGTCTCGCTGACCCTCGACGGAAGCGGTGCCAGGCTCTTCTCCGACCTGACCGCCGCAAACGTCGGCAAGCAGATGGCGATCGTGCTCGACGAGATCGTCGCGAGCGCACCGAACATCAACGAGCGCATCCCCGGGGGGCGCGTGCAGATCACCATGGGTGGCACCTCGACCCACCAGGCCGTCGCGGGTGAGGCGGAGTCCCTCGCCATCGTGCTCCGGAACGGCGCGCTGCCCGCCCCGATTGAGCGGCAGTTCGAGTCGCAGGTCGGCCCATCGCTCGGTGAGCAGTCGATCAAGGCCGGCGTGCTGGCCCTGATCGTCGGGTTCTTCCTCGTCTGCGGGTTCATGGTCGCCTACTACCGCGTCTCGGGCTTGATCGCCTCGGTCTCCGTGGTGCTCCTGATCCTCTACGTGCTGGCGACGATGTCGATGCTGCACGCCACGATGACCCTGCCCGGCATCGCCGGCATCACCCTGACGCTCGGCATGGCCGTCGATGCGAACGTCATCATCTACGAGCGCATCCGTGAAGAGCTCGGCAAGGGCAAGTCCCCCCGGGCCGCGATCGAGGCCGGGTTCGAGAAGGCAATGTCGGCGATCGTCGATGGCAACATCACGACGGCGATCGCCGGCGTGGTCATGCTCCAGTACGGTTCCGGTCCAATCAAGGGCTTTGCGGTCACCCTCCTCATCGGGATCGCGGCAACCCTCTACGCCGCGGTCGCCATCACCCGCCTCTTCTTCGAGTGGCTCGCTGAGCGCGGCGAACACAACCGCCTGAGCATCTGATAGGTCGAATCATGGCTTCGTCGTACCGCTACCGCACCTTCCGATTCGACTTCATGAAGCACCGCACAGGATTCGCAATCCTGTCAGCGGTCCTGACGTTCGCGTCGCTCATCGCCATCATCTACCCCGGCCCGAAGTACGGCATCGACTTCGCCGGCGGTACCAACATCATCGTCCGGTTCCAGCCTGGCGTCACCGACGCCGATGTGCGCAAGGCCATCGAGGACCTCGGCATCAGCGATCCATCGGTTCAGCGCATGGGCACCGAGGGCGAGGGTACCTTCCTCGTTCAGACCGGGGCCGTCACGACGATCGCAGAGGACAAGCGTACCGAGATGGCGGCAGCCATCAGCGTCGCGTTGGGTCCCGAGACAACCTTCGACTACAACGAGACCTCCGGCGACCGAATCTACATCCGCGTCAGTGAGGACAAGTACGGCGGCCTCTTCGCAGCCGAAGGCTCCGCCGACGCAGGCGGTGTGGCCGTCAAGGCCAAGGCCGATGAACTGCGCGGCTCCATCCAGAGCGCGCTCCAGCCGGTGGTTGGCGACAAGATCGCCGTCACGACCTTTGGCGGGCTCAGTGACCGCAAGTTTGTCGTGCAGCTCCAGTCCATGCAGACCGAGGTCGATGCCGGCCTTCGCAAGGCGTTTGGCGACAAGTTCGTCGCCGTGGACCGCGTCGAGACTGTCGGTCCGCGCGTCGGCGCCCAGCTCCGCGCCGACGGCGTCAGGTCGGCGCTCTATGCGCTGCTCGGCATCCTGATCTACGTGGCCATCCGCTTCGACCTCCGGTACGCGCCCGGCGCCGTCGTCTGCCTCGCGCACGACGTCATCATCATGCTCGGCGTGTTCGTGCTGCTCGGCAAGGAGGTCAACCTCCCCATCCTCGCCGCCGCGTTGACGCTCATCGGCTACTCGTTGAACGACACGATCGTGAACTACGACCGGATTCGCGAGAACCTTGAGATTGACCCCAAGGCCAACCTGGTCACCCTGGTGAACCGGAGCATCAATGAAGTCCTTACGCGCACCGTGCTCACGGCCGGTACAACCCTGATCGCGACCCTCTCGATCTACCTCGTCGGCGGCGGACTCGTCAGGGACTTCGCCTTCGCCATGCTCTTCGGCATCATCTTCGGCACCTACTCCAGCATCTACGTCTCGAACACGCTGATGATCTGGACCACGCAGTGGCTTGAGCGACGCGCTGCGAGCAAGCCGGCGCGCACTTCGCCCGAGATCGCCCTTCCCTGAGTGCCGACGCCCTTGCGTCGCGCTCCGGTGGTCGCATGGAGTTCGCGCGGCCCAGCCTAGCCCGCGGAGACCACCCTCGATGATCTGGAAGCGCCACCCAGCCCGCACCGACGAAGCCCAGCAGGCGGCTTCGGC
>JBILLP010000444.1:0-3502 GCA_044376025.1 Bradymonadia bacterium | reverse complement strand
TTGCTGAACCTCGCCGCCTGCTCGAGCGACGATGACGATGACAACGGCACGACCGACACGGGCGCGACCGACACGGGCACGACCGACACCGGCACGACCGACACCGGCACGACCGACACCGGCACGACCGACACGGGCAGTGACACGGGCACGACCGACACCGGCACGCCCGGAGAGTCGAACATCCGCGTGCTCCACGCCTCGTCGATCGCCGATGGTGCTTCGGCGGCCGGCGTCGACATCTACACCGGGGATTCCCGGGTCGTGGAGTCGCTTGTGTACAAGGCAGCCGCGGGCCCGCTCGCTGTCCCGGCCGGCGACTACGCCTTCAACGTCTTCGCGGCTGGCGGGGACCCGATGGGCACGCCCGCACTGGCGATCCCGTCGCTCGCCTACGCGGCCGACAGCTCCTACGTGCTCGTGGCGTACGACAGCGGCGACGCGATCGCTCCCCTCCGCGTCGTCGACGACACGTCGACCGTGGGCGAGGGCAACATCCGCGTCCGCGCCATCCACGTGGCCAACGGTGTCGGCCAGGTCGACATCTGGAACGTGACCGATCCTGCGAACCCGTCGCCCCTCGTCGAGAACCTCGACTTCGCGGCGCAGTCCAACGCGCTCGAGATCCCGGCGCAGGCCTACGTGATCGGCATCGACGTCGACAACGACGCCACGCCCGACCTGACCTTCAACATCCCCGCGCTGCCGGCTGGCACGATCGCCAACGTCTATGCGGTCGCTGACGACAGCGGCGTCTTCCTGCTCGGTCAGCTTCCGGGTGACACCGTGGTGCCGATCGCCGCGAACCCGGTCGAGGAGCCGTTGACGCAGATCCGCGTCCTCCACGCCTCGTCGATCGCCGATGGCGTGTCTGCCCCGGGCGTCGACATCTACACCGGTGACACCCGCGTCGTGGAGTCGCTGGTCTACAAGGCTGGCACGGACACGCTCGCTGTCCCGGCCGGCGACTACGCCTTCAACGTGTTCGGTGCAGGCGGCGACCCGTCGGGTACCCCCGCGCTGGCGATTCCGTCGCTGAGCTACGAGGCCGACGCTTCGTACGTGCTCGTGGCGTACGACACCGACGCCGGCATCGCCCCGCTGCGCGTCACCGAGGACACCTCCGCGGTCGGCGCAGGCAACATCCGGGTCCGCGCCATCCACGTGGCCAACGGTGTCGGCCAGGTCGACATCTGGAACATCACCGACCCGGCCAACCCCGCGCCGCTCGCTGAGGACCTCGACTTCGGGGCGCAGACCGACGCGGTCGAGATCCCGGCTCAGGCGTACGAGCTTGGCTTCGACCTCGACAACGACGCGACCCCCGACGCGACGTTCAGCATCCCCGCGCTCCCGGCCGGCACAATCGCCAACGTCTACGCGGTCGCCGACGACAGCGGCGTCTTCTTGCTCGCCCAGCTCGCCGGCGACACGGTCGTCGCCATCCCGGCCAACCCGAACCAGACCAACATCCGCGTCTTCCACGGCTCGGGCCTCGCCAACACGGCGACTCCGACCGGCGTCGACATCTTCACCGGTGATTCTCGCGTCGTCAGCGAGCTCGGGTTCCTCGAGTCAACCGGCTACCTCTCGGTCGACGAGGGTCCGTACTCGTTCAACGTCTTCGCCACGGGCTCGGGCCCGACCGGCACGCCGGCCCTGGCGATCCCCCTGCTGCCCTACCTTGGCAACATCTCGTACACGCTCGTGGCGTACGACAACGCCGGGTCGATCGCGGGCCTTCGCCTTGACGACAACACCTCCGCCATCGCCGCTGGCAGCATCCGCTTGAGGGCGATCCACATCGCCGCCGGCGTCGGCGAGGTCGACATCTGGAACATCACCGACAGTGCCAACCCCTCGCCGCTGGTCGTTGACCTTGGCTTCGGCAGCCCCTCGGCCACGCTCGACGTGCCCGCTGTCGCCTACCGGGTTGGGTTCGACGTCAACAACGACGCGGTCGTCGACGTCTCCTTCTCGGTGCCCGCCCTCGACGCCGGGACCAACGCCAACGTGTTCGCGGTGAAGAACGCTGCCGGCGACCTGGTCCTCGCGGCCCAGATCGGCGACGCCGTGGTCGTCATCCCGGCCGACCCGACCTGACAGCGAACCTACCGTCGCAGCAGCGACACGCCCCTCCAGCCGGATGGGCTTCGATAGAGCCTCCGTGCAACCGATGACCAGCCCAGCCGGGCAGCGTCGGAGGCCGGGGGCTCGCTTCGTTCTGAGAAGTAGAGCAGGGCAAAGCCGCGGTCAGCCGTGACCTTCGAGGCAAGTTCGAGCCACGTCGCAGGCTCAAAGACGGCCCGGCTGACGCAGAGGTCGAAGGCCGCGGAGACGTCCTCGAGGCGACCCTCGACGACATCGATGTCCGGCCGTCGCAGCAACAGCCGAGCTGCGGTGAGGAACTTCACCCGCTTGGCGCGCGGCTCGAGCAGCGTCACACGCCACGCAGGCCTCGCCAGCGCGAGCGGGATGCCCGGCAGGCCCGCGCCGCTGCCGACATCGAGGAGGCGAGGGCGTTCGTGGCCGAGCAGGCCTGCGGCGGTGTCGAGCAGGGGCAGCGCCTGGAGCGAGTCGGCGAGCAGCTCATCGGCCACCCGCTCGGGCTCGAGCGTGCCCACGAGGTTGGCCCGCTCCGAGCCGGTCTCGAGCAGCTGGGCATAGGCGACGAGTGACGCGATGGCGGCGTCGTCGAGGTCGAACCCTGCGTCGCTCGACGAAAGGCGGGCCCGGACCGCCTCTGCGAGAGACCCGGGCTCGTGATGTCGCGACCGCTCAGAGCCTGAAGTTCTCGATCTCGTAGCGATAGCCCTGCTCCGTCAAGAAGAGCTGCCTTCGCGACGAGAACTCCTGCTCGGTCGAGTCCTGCGTCACGATGGTGTAGAATCG
The DNA here is from genome assembly GCA_044376025.1 of Bradymonadia bacterium. GTDB lineage: Bacteria > Myxococcota_A > Bradymonadia > REDH01 > REDH01 > JBILLP01. The sequence goes on along the minus strand of JBILLP010000444.1, from coordinate 610 downwards.
TGCCTCGTTGGCACCCGAGGACTTGGGCCTCAGGATGCGGCCGAGCCGCTGTGCCTCCTCCTGGCGCGAGCCGAAGGTCCCTGAGACCTGGATGGCGACGTTCGCGTCGGGCAGGTCAACGGCAAAGTTCGCGACCCTCGACACGACGAGCCGCTTGATCTCGCCGGTCTTGAACTTGCCGAAGAGGTCCTCGCGCTCGGACTGGGGCGTCTCCCCGGTGATGATGCTGGCCTGCAGCAGCTGGGCGATCTCGTGGAGCTGATCGAGGTACTGCCCGATGATCAGCACGCGGTCCTCGGCGTGCTCGCGTGCCAGCTTGCCGACCACGCGGAGCTTGGCCTGGTTGGTGGCGCTGAGACGGTACTTCTTGCGCTGGTCGGCGAGGGCGTACTCGATGCGGACCTCGTCGTCGCCGAAGGGCACGCGGATCTCGGTGCAGGTCGCCTCTGCCACGAACCCCTGCTTCTCGAGCACGCGCCACGGCACATCGTACTTCTTGGGCCCGATGAGGCTGAACACCTCGTCTTCCTTGCCATCCTCGCGCACCAGCGTGGCGGTCAGCCCCAGCCGGCGGCGGCTCTGCAGGTTCGCGACGGCCCTGAACACCGGC
>JBILLP010000443.1:0-3512 GCA_044376025.1 Bradymonadia bacterium | reverse complement strand
CGCGGCTTCTTCGGCAGCCCGCAGCCGCTGTCGCCGTGGCTGCACCGGAGCCGGTGGCGCAGGTGGCACCGGCCGCCTACGAGCCCGCTCCGAAGCCCGTGGCCGCCGCAGAGGCGCCCACCTTTGCGACCGGGACCGTCGCGCTGGGCGCGCTTCAGGTCGAGGCGAGCCCAGCGCTCGAAGCAACGCCGGCGGAGCCGCCCGCCGCGCACGAGCCAGAGCCGGCCGTCGCTTCCGAGCAGGCGGCACCGGCCTCGTGGTCGGCTTCTTCGCCGGCCCAGGGCGAGGAGCCCGGAGGCCTCTTTGCGGCGTTCGCTGCTTCGCCGACACCTGAGCCCTCGACGGCCCGTGATGCGTCAAGCAGCCTCTTCGCGAGCGCTAGCTCGGCGGGTTCCACGGCGATTGCTGATTCCCCCCAGGGGGGCGGCTTCGGCGACTTCTTCGCAAGCTCGAAGCTGACCGCGGAGCCCGCCGCCGAGGAGCCCAAGCTGGTGGCGGAGCGGAGTGAGAACTCAGTCCTCTTCAGCCTGTCGGACCTCACCAAGACGACGACTCCAGCCCCTCGGAGCAGCGACCTGAAGCGGACCGAGGGTTCTGGCCTCATCGACATCAGGCTCCTCGCCAGCAGTTCGTCGTCGGCGACGCCTTTCGCTGACGCAGGGCCAGTGCCCCCACTCCTTGCCACACCGAGCATCCCGCTCCCGCCGCGGAAGAAGGGCAACTCACTGATGGTGCTCGTGGTCGCGGGCAGCGTGGTGGTTCTCGCGCTTGTCGGCGCGATTGTGTTCATGCTGACGCGCCCCCCGGTCCCTGGGCCGGCTTCGAATCCACCGGGTCAGCCCCCGGCGGCTCCGCCGGTTGCAGAGGTGGTTCCTCCCGCTCCCCCGGCAGTGCCCCCCGCGCCTCCGGTGGAGCCTGTGCCTGCCGCGCTGCCAATCGAGGCCAGCGGTGCGGGCTCTGCCCCTGCCGCGGTCGCGCCCCCGTCGGAGCCGCCCCCCGCACAGGTGCAGCCATCGGGACAGCAGGCAGAGGCGCCTCGCGGCCGCGACGGCGCGGAGCCGGCTCGGCCCGCGACGCCAGCGCGCCCGTCCACGGTTGCCCCTGGCAGTCCGACTGCGCCGCCGGCTGCCCAGCCCGCACCCGCGCCTACGAGGCCTGAGCCAGCTCGGCCATCGGCCCCTCAGCCTCCCGCCGGAGGGACTCCTCCGCCTGCGGCTGGCGGCGACCGCGTTGCGAGCGTGCTGGACTCCATCCGCGGGGGCAGGCCGGCCTCGGCTCCTCCGTCATCGCCCTCGGCGCCCGCAGCCGCAGCGCCGACGGTGCCAGAGACGCTCAGCCGCGAGGATGTCACCGGCACGATTCGGCGCTACTCGAGCCGCGTCAGCCAGTGCAAGAGTACGCCGGAGTCCGCTGGAACCTTCAGGATCTCGTTCGTCATCCAGAACAGCGGCTCGGTGTCGAATGTGAGCCCGGTCGAGCCGAATGACACGAGTCGCTGCATCGCGGATGTCGTCTCCGCGATGACCTTCCCGAGGTTCAGCGGCAAGACAATCCCGGTCACCTACCCGTTCGTGATCCGATAGGGCGACCCGCTCCGGGCAACGGGCGCCCAGAGCAGTCGTCTGCCGGTCAATACGTGGGACGTCGAGAATCGTCCCCGCTAGTTGCGGCGCGTCGATGCCTGCGACGAGATCGAGAGGACGCGGCGAATCCCGTTCGTCTCCGTGAAGGTGTTGACCAGTCCGAGCCGTGATCCGGACTCGACGACCACGCCTCCCTGGGGATCGAACAGCACGTAGCCTTCGCCGCGCCCGCGCCCCGAGACGCGTACCGTACGTGCGCCAGCAGAGCCCTCCGTCAGGGAGCCCTCGACCTCAGCCTCGTAGGTTGCGTCGATCACGGCGTTCTGGCCCGAGAAGCCAACGAGCGTGTACCGCGCATTGATGGAGCCGTTGAGCTTGCCGGTCGTGTCATCAAGCTGAAGGGGAATGCTCTGCAGCCACGACTCGCCGATGGCGAGCGGCTCAGCCGGGAACTGCACCCAGTGCATCGCGAGGAGATCCGCGACGAAGGCCGACGTTCGGGCCTGGGAGCTGTCGCTGGGGAGAGTCCCGGTCGTCTCAGCGATCGTCCCGTCCCGACGAATCGCTCGCGTCACGCGGGAGCTCCTCAGCGAGTCCACGAAGGAGCCCAGCGCCACGGCGCGGCCGTTCGCGGTTGCTGAGACGTTCGCTCCGGCCGCGGAGAGCGTCAGGACCGCAGAGCCGTCGGCCTCGGTGCGCTGGACCTCGTACACCACGGGCAGGGTCACGCGGCTGTCGGCCTTCACCGACTCGATGCCGTCAAGCGACTCGATCGTCTGGCTCGCGGTGGTCGTGAATGAAAAGGACTGTCCGCGTCTGAACTCATGGGACAGCACCACCTTGTCCTTGCGGCTCGTGTCGATGGAGGCGTTGGAGGGTCGGTCGGCGCTCGCAAGGAGCGGAGCCTGGAGGGCGAGGGCCAAGGAGAACGCGGTGATTAGGCGCATGGGCAGCTACATGCAGAAGGGGACACCGAATTTCTACGGTCTCGCCGTCTGGAAGTCCAATGCAACGATGACCCTCGACAGGAATGTGAAGGAGGCCTGGGATCTGCTAGGCGAACGGAGGGTCTGTCGGAGAGGCGCCGTGACGAGCGAACTGGGAACCTTGGTGTTCGGGGTCGGGATCCTCACCGCAGCGATCGCGGCCCCGGCGCATGCGGCGCCCCTCGCAGTCCTAGGCAACTCGACCGATGGCGCCGCGACGACGGCGTGGTGGTCGGGGCAGGCGCCATCACCGCTTGATTCGCTGCTGCGGGGCAACGCGAATCCGGGCGGCTGGGTCGACCCTGCGTCGACCGCGCCTTCTGCCCCGATCAGCCGCGTGCTCACCCGTCCGGACCTGACCGTGAACAACGCCCGAAGCCTCGGCGCGCTGTACGGAGCCGACCGGGTCCTGACGGGCAAGGTGCAGTGGGTGACCGATGGTTCGGTCTCGTGGGTCGGGCTTTCGCGGGTGACGGTTCGCGTCGACGCCGCGTGGGTCGGCACCTCAGGCGCGGTCGACTCGAGCTCGGTGAGGTTCGAACTCTCTGCCTACGGAAGCAGCCGGGAGCAGGCGATGGAGCGCGCCGCGCAGCTTGCAGCCCGGGAGATCGGGGTCCGTGTTGGCGGGGCACCGACGGCCGCAGAGATCGCGCCGAGTGCCTCCCGTCACGAGGTGCTCGTGAAGTCGCCCGAGGGGGGGGCGGGATTCGTTGCCTTCATGCGACTGCTCCGCGAGGTCGATCGAGGCGTCGTCGACATCAAGGAGGCGTGGGCGACCGAGGGCGCGGTGGGCGTTGCGGTCGAGCTTGACGAGGAGGCTCCGTTCCAGCGCGTCGTCGCGGGGCTGAGGGCGGTGCTTGCCCGCAGTCCCGCCCTGCTGGCCTTCCGAATCACCGACGCATCGGCCGAGAGCGTCTCCGTGGAGATTGATGCGCCATCGCCG
>JBILLP010000053.1:0-10989 GCA_044376025.1 Bradymonadia bacterium | reverse complement strand
TCTGCGCTCGACCGTGCCGCCGCCGTCGACCTGACGATCCGGCGGCCCGACGCGGTCTACTTCAGGCCTCCGGAGGTTGAGAACCGCCGCAAGAAGCCGAAGGCGGAGGCTGCCGCGCCGGTGGTCGAGTCTGCGCCGGAGCCGGAGGCAGTCGTCGAGGCTGCCGCGCCGGTGGTCGAGTCTGCGCCGGAGCCGGAGGCGGTTGTCGAGGCCGCCGCGCCGGAGTTCGAGTCTGCGCCGGAGCCGGAGGCAGTCGTCGAGGCCGCCGCGCCGGAGGTCGAGTCTGCGCCGGAGCCGGAGCCGGTCGTCGAGGCCGCCGCGCCGGAGGTCGAGTCTGCGCCGGAGCCGGAGGCGGAGCGCCCGGCGATTGGCTCCGACGACGAGTTCGCGATGTCGCTCGGCTTCGACGTGCGTGCGTCAGGCGACGCCGCGGCGCCGGGCGCGGTGTCGGGAACCAAGACCGTGGTCGGGTTCGGCATCCCTGCGGTGCCCGAGTCGGCCCCGCAGTCATCTGCCCACACCACCTCGCGCAGCATCCCTGCCGCGGACCCCAACGATACGCAGCTCGGCGGTCGCCCGATGGCGCCGATGCCGAGCCCCTCGACCACGCTCCGCTCCGTGCCGGTGCCCCTTGGCGGGCTTGGCACCGCGCCCCGCTCGGGTCACACCCCGGCCGGCGGCATGCCCGTGCTCGGCGGAGACCCCAACCTCGATGAGGGCTGGGAGCTCGACGACGACGTCATCTCGAAGATCTCGTCGGAGCTCGACAACCTGCAGGTGAAGAAGTGACCTGAGGGCGAGCAGCGCGCACGCGGATGCGCCGCTCGCCAGGCCATCGGCCACGACGGGCTCACTCGTCGAAGCGCCACATCGACAGCAGCAGCCCCACGTTGCGGCCCTCCTCTGAGCGGAGCAGCTCGAGCCGGCCGCGCGTCGAGGCATCGATCGCGAACTCGGTCACCGAGCTGTCGCCCGACCCGGTCCGCTGCATCAGCGTACGCCCGGTGTCCCGCACGAGCTTCGCGAGGCCGGCGAGCCGCTTGCGGTCTTCTCCGTCCATGGTGTCGGCGAGCAGCAGCCCGTCGAGGCCGAAGACCGCCATCGGCTGCGGTTCGCGTGCGAGGAAGCCGAGCGTCAGCTCACGCTGCTCCGCAAACTCCCCGGCCGCCTTTGCCCGCAGGCGGGCCTCTCGGTCGAGGGACTCGTTCGCCAGCCGTGCCGCGGCACCGAGCTCGTCGTCGCGCATCGGATCGAGCCTCCGGCGCGAGTCGCCTCCCTCGATGTCGCTGTGGAATCGCCTGATCGCCTCGAGGCGAGCGAGCAGGTCGCGCTGCAGGCTGCGGGTGATGAGCCCGAGCGAGAGGAGCGCGGCGGTCACGAGCACTCCCGCGATCAGCGACCAGCGGAGCGTCGTGCCGTGTACCCTGGCCAGGGCGGCCCGGCTCGCCTCGAGGTGGTGCGCGCGGTCGACCTCGATTGCCGTGACCAGCGCGTCGTGCACCGCATCGACCCTGCTGCGGTAGGCCTCGATCGACGGGTCGGCCGCGGCCTCCGCGCTGTCGTGGGACTCGATGAAGCGCGCGAGCGCGTCGGGCAGCAGGGCATCCTGCATGGCGCCCGACGCCGCCGCGTCGCCGCGCAGCGCCGTGAGCCGTCGCCGAAGTGAGGCCTCTGACGTGGCGAAGGCGCTCAGCTCCGCGGGGGTCGCGCCGTCGACGATCAGGTCCTCGGCCGCGATGCGGAGGTGCGACGCCTCAGACAGCAGGCGAACCAGCGTGTCGAGACGCTCGATCCGGGGCTGCGTCTGGTCGACCGCGTCGTGCTCGACGGCGTGCAGGCCCATCAGTCCCGCCACCGCGACCAGCACAAGGATGCCGACGAGGTAGCCATACCCGAGCAGGAGTCGCGTGCGGAGAAGCATGGTCAGACGAGCGCGGAGAGCTTGCGAATCGAGTCCTTGCGGCCGAAGACGACCAGGCGGTCGTCTCCCTCGAGCCGCTCATGGGCCTTGGGGTTCACGATGACGCGCTCGCGCCTGCGGATCGCGATCACCGAGACGTCGTACAGGTCGCGCACCTGCGTCTCGAGCAGCGTCTGTGCGACAAACGCACGCGGCACGTCGAGCTCCGCCATCGAGCCCTCACCCTCGAGCCCGACCTGGGCGAGCAGGTTCGGGGCGCTGAGCTGCCGAGCGAGCCGCTCCCCCATCTCGCCCTCTGGGTTGATGATCTCGTTGGCACCGACCGCGAGCAGCACCCTGCTGTGAAGCGGGTTCAGGGCGCGGGCGACGATGCGGGTGACCCCTCGCTGCCGCAGCAGCGCGGTCGTGAGGATCGAGGCCTCCATCGAGTCGGCACCGATGGCCACCACCACGCAGGTCATGCGCTCGAGCCCGAGCTCGGCGAGCGTCTCCTCGTCAGAGGTGTCGGCCTGCACGGCGTTGTCGACCTCGCTCGAGACGCTCTTGACCACCTCTTCGCGGCTGTCGATCGCCATCACCGACTGCCCATACTGCGACAGGCTGAGCGCCAGCGAGCGACCGAACCTGCCGAGACCAATGACGGCGAACTCACCCATGCTCAACCCACCATGAGGCGCGCCTCAGGGTACCTGACCCTGCGCGGGCGCGACGAACCAAAGAGCAGCGCGACTGTCACCGGCCCCACGCGGCCCAGGAACATGAGCGCCATGATCACGAACTTGCCGAAGGTGTCGAGCATCGGCGTCACACCAAGCGACAGCCCGACGGTCCCGAGGGCGCTGAAGGTCTCGAAGGCGAGGCGCTCGAACGCGATCGGCTGCGTCGCCAGCAGCAGCATGAGCCCGACGAGCGCGGCCGTCAGCGCCGCGAGGGCGACCGAGGCGCTGCGGAGCACCGTATCCTGCGAGAGCCTGCGCGAGAACATCGTCACGTCGGCCTCGCCGCGGACAAGCGCCCTGAACGCCCCGAGCAGCACCGCGAAGGTCGTCGTCTTGATGCCGCCGCCCGTGCTGCCGGGCGACGCGCCCACGAACATCAGCGCGATCATCAACAGTACGGTGACCGGGGCACAGGCCGTCAGGTCAACCGAATTGAAGCCGGCCGTGCGCAGCGTCACCGACTGGAAGACCGCGTTGCTGAGGCGGTCGAGGGTTCCGAGCGGCGACAGCGATCTGCTGGACTCGAACGTGAGGTAGAGCAGCGTGCCGCCGAGCGTGAGTCCCGCGCTGGTTGCGAGCACCACCTGAGCCTGCATCGAGAAGCGGGGCTTGGCGGGTCGCCGTGCCCACGCGATCAGCGCATGCATGGTGGCGAAGCCGAGGCCGCCGAGTGTGATGAGGATCGAGTGGGTGTGGAGCGCGATGGGGTCGCTCTGCAGCGGGGCGAGGTTGTCGGACCAGAGCGCGAAGCCGGCGTTGCAGAAGGCGGACACCGCGTGGAAGACCGCCCGCCAGGTCGCGTCGAGTGGGTCGAGCCCCATGCCGGCGAAGCGCCAGCCGAGGATGAGCGCGCCGACCGCCTCGATCTGCAGCGTGGTCAGCACGATGAAGCGGGTGAGCTCATAGGCGTTGCGGGCTCCCGGGATCTCGAGCACCTCGCCGAGCGCGCGCTGGCCGCGGATGCTGAGCTTGCCGCCGATGAGCAGCATCGCGAACGACGAGAGGACCATGATGCCGAGCCCGCCGACCTGCACGAGCCCGAGCAGTACGGCCTGGCCGAAGAATGACAGCCGGACTGCCGGGTCGATGACCGCGAGGCCGGTCACGCAGACCGCGCTCGTGCTCATGAACAGCGCGTCGACAAACCCGATCGAACGGCCATCGACCGAGGCCGCGGGCAGCGTGAGCAGCATCGATCCGAGCAGGATCAGCAGCGCGAAGGTCCCCAGCAGCAGCTGTGCCGGCGCCTCGAGGAAGTGACGGAGCAGCTCGCTGATCAGGGTGACCCGCGACAGCAGCACCGCGAGCGTCGCGGCCTGGTGCAGCGCCAGCATCGAGAAGGCGAGCCCGGGCACCTGCACGCAGGCGACGGCGAGCAGCAAGGGCACGATCGCCAGCCACGGCGCCCGCTCCCGTCGGCGGAGCGCGTCGCGGATCGGGAGGGCGACGAGGGCGAGCAGCACGAGCTGCGGCAGCAGGCAGACCGCCCACGACAACGCGTTGGCATCGACGCGGAACCCGATCGTGGCGATGGTGGAGCAGAGTGCGACGAAGGCCATGTGGGCCGCAGCCGGCACCAGCGCCCGCGACTCCCACGATGAGTCGCCCGCCGCGAGGCGCTCCGCGGCGACGAGGTCGCGCTCCGACGGCAGCGACGGGAAGAGCTGCCTGCCGAGCCCGAGCGCCTGCCACAGGATGCCGGCGCCGGCGACCAGCGGGTCGCTCGAGAAGGCCGGCACGAGGAGCCCGAGGTTCAGGGTCATGAGCAGCGGGGCGAGCCACCGCGACCAGGCGGCGCCGCGACCTGCGCCCACGGCCGCGACCGTGCCGACAAGCAGCTGCAGCGCGACCACCGCCGCGCCGACCTCGGTCGTCGACCCGGCTGAACCCAGGAACCCCTGGGGCATGTCGACCCCGAGCACGGCCTGCGCGCCCACGAACGACGCGCCCAGGATGCGGGCGACGTTGAGCAGGCGGTCGTCGAGGGGCGCTTCGGGTCGCATTCCGTGGCCGGATCAGGTTCGCTCGCGATGGCCGGTCGCCCGGGGCGCGTCAAGCGGGCGGAGCGCTCGAGCAGGGTGATCGCAACGTCGCGCGCGCCGACACCCCGGATCGGGGTACTTGTGCCGCGGCGCGAAAGCGCGCACCAAGGTTGTCACGATGACGCGCCGCCCCAGAACACCTGCCTGGCTCGCATGGCTCCTCGTTCCCGCGGGGGCGGCCTGTGACGGCCCCGGTCCTTCAGGGCCGGCCGCCGCGACGCGGACCCCTGACGACGTCTGTGCCCAGGCGGCACGGTTCTCGAGTCCCGCGCCGGCGGCGATCCCGCTGCCGCTGGACTGCACCCCGCCTGAGCTGCCGGCCGTCGCGCTCGAAGAGGCGCTCGCGACGCTGAACCACCACCGCTGGCTGGCGGGTCTCGCCCCTGTCTGGGTCTGGGAGCCGCATCAGCGCCTGGCCGAGGAGGCGGCGCTGCTGGTGGCGAAGACGCGGCGCGTCGGCGGAACGCCCGACCCATCGTGGGCCTGCCACAACGCAGAGGTCGCCTCTGCCTACCTCTGGAGCAGCCGGGCGCTCGGCGTCTCGAGCCCGGCCGCCGCGATCGCGACGTGGGTCGATGAGACCGACCGTGCCCTGCCCAACCGCGCCTGGCTGCTCGACCCGCTGCTCGGCGGCGTCGGGTTCGGGCAGGTCGGCGATGCCGCGACCCTCTACGTGCGCGGCACGACGCCTCAGCCGGTCCCGGCGTTCGTGGCCTACCCGGGGCCGGGGGCCTTCGCGTTGTCCGAACTGCCCGCGACCTGGTCGTTCTCGGTGGCCCAGTCGCTCGAGGGCGCCCGGGTCTCGGTCACCCTGCCCGATGGCTCACGCCCGGGCTTCTTCTCGACGCCGGCGCGCAGGGCCGCCGCGCCCGGTGAGCTCGACTCCGTGTCGTTCTTTGCCGAGGCGCCGCTCGAGCCCGGTCGGTACCGCGTCGACGTCTCGACGGCCACGGCGCGATGGGGGTACGAGGTCGAGCTCGTCGATTGTCAGCGCTGACCCTGCTGGGCCGCCTCGCGCCGTGACGGCGTCTGCCGCTTGCGCCCGGGCGCGGCGCCAGCGACCCGGGGCCGGAGCAGCGCGGTCTTGAGGTGCAGCGTCCCGGGCAGGCTCACGAAGTCGACCGGCGCCGGCCACTGGCGCTCGAGCCAGTAGTCCCAGTCCCGCGCCACCCCGACGATCAGCGTCCTGAACGCCTCTGCGCCGAGCTCCGCGTAGTTCGTGCTGACAAAGAGCTCGCCGTCACGGTCGAGCAGGTCGAGCCCGCGCTCCACCAGCCAGCCGAGGTCACGCCGGAGCGAGAAGTTGCGCGCGCGCCCCCCCTTGCCCTGGCTGTGGACCGGCGGGTCGAGGATCACCGCGTCGAAGCGTTCGCCGCGCTCGATGAGCCCCCGGACATGCTCGAACACGTCGGCCTGCACAAAGCAGTCATCGGGCGTGTCGAGCCCGTTGAGCGCGTAGCTCTCCCGACCCCACAGCAGCGCGCGCCGCGAGAGGTCGACGTTGGTGACGGCGTTGCGGTCGGCGAGGGCGACGCCGAAGCCGCAGGTATAGGCGAAGAGGTTGAGCACGCGTCGGCCCCGCCATCGGGCGGCGAGGTCGGCGCGCGGCCCGCGCATGTCGACAAAGAGCCCGGGCGAGAAGGGCTCGCGCGGCCTGATCGAGAAGCGCCGCCCCGACTCGAGCGCGATGACCCGCTCGGGAGGCCCCAGCAGCCGGCCGCCCCGCGCCACCTCCTCGAACCGGCGCTCCGCCGACGCGTCGCGCTCACCGCGCTCCTTACGCCCGAGGTCGGCGACCGCGCGGAGCCAGCGCAGGCCCGAGGACTGCAACACTTCACCGACGCCCATCGCGACATCGTCATGCAGCCAGGCAGCGCCGCGCACGTGGACCACCGCGCCATCGGCGTAGCGGTCGATCGCAAGGCCCTCGAGCCCGTCTCCGGCACCGTGGACAAGCCTGAAGCTGTCGAGCACGCTAGGCTGCAGCAGCGGCTGCCTCCGCGCGAAGGCGGCGACGAGCCGGTCGTGGAGCTGGCGCGGGTCAGGCACACCCGCCTGCGGCAGCGGCTCAGTCGACATCGGCCGCCTGCTCGACCCTGCCCTGGCCCTGGCGGCGAAGCCACATCCACAGGTTCGTGATCGCCGCCGGGGTCACGCCCTGGATCCGCGAGGCCTGGCCGAGCGATGCCGGCTGCACCCGGGTCAGCTTCTCCCGAACCTCGTTCGAGAGGCCCACGACCGCGTGGTAGTTGACATCGCGGGGGATCAGCACGCTGTCGGTGAGCTGCAGCGACTGCGCCTGCGACCGCTGCCGGTCGAGGTAGCCCGAGTACCGCGCCTCGATCTCGACGCACTCCGCGACATCGGGACGCAGCGACTCGAGGCCCTCGCCGGGGATCAGCCGGGCGAGTCCCTGCACGGTGGCCTCGGGCCGGTTGAGCAGGGCCTCCCCGCTGACATTCTTCTCGAGCGTGCCCCAGCCGAGCTCTGCAAGGATCGCCCGGTTCTGGTCCGACGGACCGATCTGCGAGGCGCGGAGCAGGGCGACGCAACGGGCGATCTCCTCGCGCTTCGCCTCAAGCTGGCGGAGCGCCCACGTCGGCAGCAACCCGATCGCCTGCCCGAGCGGCGACAGCCGCTGGTCGGCGTTGTCCTCGCGGAGCAGCAGCCTGAACTCGGCGCGCGAGGTGAACATGCGGTAGGGCTCGGTCGCTCCCTTGGTGACGAGGTCATCGATCAGCACGCCGATGTAGGCCTGGTCGCGGGCGAGCACGACCGGGTCCATCCCGTGGACACGGCGCGCGGCGTTGATGCCGGCCATAAGACCCTGCGCTGCGGCCTCCTCGTAGCCGGACGTACCGTTGATCTGTCCGGCCAGGAACAGCCCGGGGAGTGCCCTGAGCTCCAGCGTCGGGTCGAGCTGCATCGGGTTCACGAAGTCATACTCAACCGCGTACCCCGGCCGCATGATCTCGGCCCGCTCCAGCCCGGGGATCGACCGGACCATCGCGAGCTGCACGTCGTAGGGCAGCGAGGTCGAGATGCCGTTCGGGTAGACCTCGTGCGTCTCGAGGCCCTGCGGCTCCAGGAAGATGTGGTGGCTCTCCTTCTCCGCGAATCGGACGACCTTGTCCTCGACGCTCGGGCAGTACCGCGGCCCGGTACCCTCGATCACCCCGGTGTACATCGGCGACCGGTCCAGGCCTGCCCTGATGATACGGTGGGTCTCCTCGGTCGTGCGGGTCAGGTGGCAGTGGATCTGCCGGAGGAGGGGCTCCTCGTGATAATGTGAAAACCGGCGGATCTCGTCGTCGCCGGGTTGCGGCTCGAGCGAGCTCCAGTCGATGGTGCGGCCGTCGAGCCGCGGCGTGGTGCCCGTCTTGAGCCGACCCACCTCGAGCCCGAGCGCGTGCAGCTGGGCCGCCAGCCCGACCGATGCCTTGTCACCGGCCCGGCCGCCCGAGAAGTTCTGCAGCCCGACATGGCACAGTCCGCGAAGAAAGGTCCCCGTGGTCAGGATCACCGCCCTGGCCCGGTAGGCGACGCCGAGGCCATCGACCACGCCACGGCAGCTCTCGCGACCCTCCTCCGGCTCCAGGATCAGCCGCTCGACCGTCCCCTGCTTGATGTCGAGGCCCGGCACCTCCATCAGCAACCGCTGCATCTGCGCCCGGTACACGGCCATGTCGGCCTGCGCCCGCGACGACCTCACCGCCGGCCCCTTGCGCGTGTTCAGCCGCCGGTAGTGGATCGCCGCCCGGTCGGCGATGCGTCCCATGATGCCGCCGAGCGCGTCGATCTCACGCACCAGGTGGCCCTTGGCCTGGCCGCCAATCGCCGGGTTGCAGCTCATGTGGCCGATCGTGTCGATGTTCATCGTGAGCAGCAGCGTCGAGCAGCCCATGGTCGCGAGCGCATGCGCGGCCTCGCAGCCGGCGTGCCCGCCGCCCACGACAATCACGTCATACCGCCTGCCTGGATCGCTCATCTCTGCTGCCTCCGACACCCCCGGGGCGCCCGGGACCGGCGCCGCTGCCTAGCCGCGTTGCCCGGGAGCGACAACCCGCGGGGCTGGCAGGCTTCATCGACGCGTCGGGCGCCGGCAGTGCCCCGAGGTCTCGGGCCGTGGACCGACGTCCGGACCATCGACCGGGAAGACACGGTCACAACGCGCGGAGTCGTCGCTGCTATGGCCGGGCGTAGAGCGCTGCGGACCGGGCTAACCGACCGGCGGTGGCACCACGCCCGATTCCAGCCACTGCCGCATGCGCCGCTGGCGCTGCCTGAACAGCATCTCGACCCCGAACGAGAGCCCCGGCAGCGGGTAGGCCGCCGACCACTCGACCTCATCGACCAGCCGCGTGCCCCCCGACTCCGCGGGCGTCGCCCGCATCTGGTGGCGCCAGCGCCCGAACAGCGTGCCACCCCCGGTGTCCGCGAGCCGCGTCTCGACGCCCGGCTCCACCTGCAGCTCCTCGATCCGCACCTTCTGCTCCATCGGCGTCGGCAGGCCCGCGAGCCGAAGCTCGAACGTCGCCTCGTCGCCCAGGCTCCAGCGTACGGGCACCTTCTCACCCCGGCGGGCGACCGGCCGGGCCAGAGGCCCCGCGCAGTAGTCCATCGCTCGCGGGTCGAGCAGCATCTCGGTCACGGCCGACAGCTCGGCAGGCAGCAGGATCTCAAGCGTCAAGCTCGGCATCGGTCCCTCGCGGTGAGTACCCAGTCCACGATGCTCCAGACCTTGCCGGGTTGCGCTACGCCTGCGCGGCAGCCGGGCGTGTCACGGACTACCGGCCAGGTTCATGCCGCCGGCGTAGGCGTAGCTCACGTCGCACTCATACCCGTAGGCGTAGAGCCCAAAGGGCGCCGTGCCCCGGAGCGTGTGGCTCCCCTCGTTGACCGGCACACGCAGGACGCTCCACCCCGTCGAGCCGATCGGCGTCGAGTCACCCGCGACCGCAACGCCGTCGAGGTTCACGGCGCCCGACTCCGGCACGATGAGCGTCAGGTAGTTCTCGAAGTAGTCCCGTGGCGTCAGCACCACGTAGTCCGATCGAAGCTGACGCGAGGGGACCAGCATCATCGACGCCGGGTCGCCAATCCCCGAGCCCTGGATGCACCGGTCGTCCGAGGGGATCGCGCAGGTGCTCGGAAGCGTGCTCTCGGGGTCGCGCGTGCAGCGCTCCGCGGGGCCCGGGTAGCTCGAGCCCACCATGAACTGCGCCACCGAGATCGGCGCCGTGCCGCGGATCACGAAGTCCGCGTCTGACACGATCTCGACCACCCGCCCTCGCGCGAGCGTCGCGGTCGAGAAGCCGGGCTGCGGGGGCTCGACCGTCACGACCGTGCCATCGCTCGATGCCAGGATGCGGTACACCGATGGCTCGCGGCCCCGCTGCTCGAAATTCGCCGCGACGTACTCGGTTCCCCAGGCCGACACCGGCGTCAACTGCTCCTCGATGTGATCGCAGTAGGTGTTGCCGAGCGGCACGTTGGCGCACTCTGCGCCGGCGAACACCGCGACCGGGTAGTTCGCCACGATCTCCATGCCCGTCAGGTCGGCGCGGTTGACCTCGGTCGTGGTGAGCGCGAGCGTCTGCCCGCGCTGTAGCGTGATCCGCCGCTCGCTGCCGGCCGCGAGTGCGTCGAAGCCCGGCCCGGCCGCGATCGCCGCGGTCGCGGGCGTCCGGATCGTGACGTCGGTCGTGGTGGCCGCCACCCCGACGATCGTCACGAACGAGCGGAACACCCTCGGTCCGAACAGCGGCACCTGCTGCACCTCGGTGGGCCACCCGAGCACCAGGTACTGCAGCCCCAGCGCCGACGCGGGCAGCAGCAACGTCGCGTCGTTGGAGTAGACATCGACGTTGTTCTCGGGGTTGAACTGGTGCGCCGTGACTGGCGCCGACGACACGATCCTGAAGCTGTTGAAGGTCAGGCTCGTGGCGTCGGCATCGGCCCGGGGCAGCCTGACTCGCTCGACGGCACCCGGTGCCACCTCGATCGGACCGGCCACCCGCGCCCCGCGTCCATCGGCGAACTCGACCGAGACGACCCGGTCGTTGGGGTTCGACACCGTCACGGCCCAGGGCTGGGCGGCGGCGTCGAAGCCGGTGCTCGCGTCGTCGAAGTTGTCGAGGTCGACCGCCACGAAGTCGCAGCCGAGGTAGCTCTTCTCGTCACCGCCACACGGAGGCGCGCAGGCGCCGCCGACGCACGCGCCGCTGCAGCTCTCGACGGTCTCGAAGCCGCCGCCGTCGGCGCTGCACTGCTGGACAAGGTCTCCGGCGCAGGTGCGCGACCCGGG
>JBILLP010000442.1:0-3524 GCA_044376025.1 Bradymonadia bacterium | reverse complement strand
CCCTTCGAGACCTGCCTCGTGGTCGCTCCCGCTGCTGTTCGCTTCAGGGCTGTTGGTGAGCTGCGGCGGCGCCCAGAGCTCGAGCGGACCCTCGACCCTCATCGCGGGCATCTCGATCGGCCGGAATCATTCGTGCGCTGCGATGGCGGACGGCAGCGTGCGGTGCTGGGGCTCCGGCGAGAGCGGACAGCTCGGCTACGGAAACGCCGAATCCGTCGGCGGCGAGGGTGGCGTGGCAGACGCGGGCGTCGTGGCGTTGTCCGGCCGCATCGCGTCGATCGACACGGGCGATGACTTCACCTGTGCCGTCAATGACGCAGGGCAGGTTCGCTGCTGGGGGACCAATCGGTTCGGTCAGCTCGGGCTCGCGAACACGAACCCGGTGGGGATTCGTGAGGTCCCCTCGCAGGTCGCCCCGATCTCGCTGAGCGCCACCGCCACGGCGGTCACCGCGGGCCAGGCCCACGCCTGCGCGCTCACCACCGCGGGCGACATCATCTGCTGGGGAGCGAACGACTACGGGCAGCTCGGCTACGGGCACACGCGGACCCTCGGTGACGATCAGGGCGAAAGGCCCGACACGTGGGGAGCCGTCGACCTCGGTGGCAGGGCAACCGCCGTCTCCGCGGGAGCCAAGCACACGTGCGCCCTGCTCGACGACGGTGGCGTTGCCTGCTGGGGACGCGGCGACGCCGGGCAGCTCGGGCGCGGCAACCGCGACAACTGGGGCGATGCCGCCGGCGAGACCCCACGGGCGGCAGGCCGGGTTTCCCTGGGAGGGCGCGCCGTCGCCGTCAGTGCGGGAGAGATGCACACCTGCGCCGTCCTCGCGGACGGTTCGGCGCGCTGCTGGGGCTACGGGTGGAACGGGAGGCTCGGAACCGGCTCAACGGCATCGCTGGGAGACGCCGCCCCGGTCAACTCGGTGCCGGCGCTGCGGTTCCCGAGCCCCGTCACCTCGATCGCAGCCGGTGACCAGCACACCTGCGTGACACTCACCTCGGGGCAGTTCTCGTGCTTCGGTCGGGGCACCGGCGGTAGGCTCGGTCGTGGCAACGAGCTCGACGCGGGGGGGGCGGTGCGCGCAGAAGCGATGCCGCTGGGCCAGCTCGGGCCCGCCCTGCTCGCAGAACGCACGTCCGTGGGCGCTGACCGGAGCTGTTTCGTTGCCCAGGGATCGGCCTACTGCTTCGGCAACAACGCGACCCTGCGCCTGCTCGGCGGCGGTATCGCGGGCGAGCTCGTGGGCGACAAGCCCGGCGAAGCGCCGGTACGAGTGGCCTTCTAGCGGCCCGGGTCGCGTTGACGTCTGGAGCGACGCTCCATAGCATACCCACCTCGTCTTGATTCTCACCCGATCGCCTCGCCATGGGGCGACGCCGGAGCAGGAACGCATGCAGAAGAACTTTGTCGCGTCGCTGGTGCAGAGTGCCGTCATGCTGCTGTTTGCGGCGCTGGTGGCCTACTCGGTGGTCCAGGTGAACCACCTCGAGAGGCTGGTCGTCGAGACCCGCAAGAGCGTCGAGACGGTTCAGGACACCGTATCGAAGCTCGAATCGAAGGCTGCGTCGGGCCAATTCGCGTCGGCGCCGAGCGGCGGCCGGGCTCCTGCCGACGCTGGAGGACCGGGTGGCTGGGCGCGGCGCTACTTCACCGACGAGGACTGGGCGAACTACAACCGCCCCGGCAACATGCTGAAGCTCCCGGAGCAGCCGACCGTGCCCGCAAACGCCGTGTCGGGCGGCACCATCCAGCGGGCCTTCGTGTCAGACATCCCAGGCCTCAACTACATCACCGAGAACGCCGCCGACGTCACGGAGCTCTATGCCTATGTGTCGGACGGGCTCGCGGAGCGCGACCGGACCGACCCGGACCGCTGGATTCCCAGGCTCGCGGTCCGCATCGAGGTAACCCCGGATCACAAGGCCTACCACATCTGGCTACGCAAGGGCGTAAAGTGGCACCGGCCCTCGGTCGACTTCACCAACCCTCGCTACAAGTGGCTCGATGGCGAGCGCGAGCTCAAGGCCGACGACTTTGCGTTCATGGTCGAGCTGGCCAACAACCCGCAGGTCGAGGCCCCTCACTACCGCAACTACTTCGAGAAGCTCGACCGGGTTGAGGTCCTCAACGACTACGAATTCGTCGTCCACTGGAAGGTCAGTGAGTACACCTCGATCGCCACGACGCTCGGGCTCTTCCCCTACCCGCGCTGGCTGTACGGCTTCGATGAGGACGGGCACGCCTTTGACCCTGCGGAGATCGGTCGCCGCTTCAACGACCACTGGTACAACCAGAGGGCGATCGGTGTCGGGCCCTACCGGTTTGTCAGCTGGCAGCAGGGCGGCTCGATCGTCCTTGAGCGCAACGAGCAGTTCTATGGCGAGAAGCCGCCAATCGAGCGCATCGAGTTCAAGGTGATCAACGACGCGACCGCGCGCCTCAACAACCTGCGGGCCGGCGGCCTCGATTACATCCCGCTGCAGCCGAACCAGTACCGCAAGGAGGTCGTCGAGGGCGGCACCGAAGGCTTCAAGAACGGAGAACTCCAGCAGCAGGCCTTCCAAGGGACCAGCTACCGCTACCTCGGCTGGAACGCCGACGGCGCCTTCTTCAGCGACCGCAGGGTCAGGCTCGCGATGACACACGCCTTCAACCGCCAGCTCATGCTCGACGAGAACATGAACGGGCTCGGACGGCTGATCTCGGGCCCCTTCTTCATCGACGGCCCCGACTACGACCAGAGCATCCAGCCCTGGCCCTTCGACCTTGCCCGGGCTGCGGAGCTTCTCGACCAGGCCGGATGGCGTGACTCGGACGGCAACGGAATCCGTGAGAAGGTCGTCGACGGCAAGCCGGTCGAGTTCGTCTTCGGGATGCTCGCCTACAGCTACCGTCCCGAGTTCGTGGCCGCGATGGAGACCTTCAGGAACGACCTCCGCAAGATCGGGGTCGTGATGAACATCGAGCCGGTGGAGTGGGCCATCATGGTGCGCCGCATGGAGGAGAAGGACTTCGACGCCTTCACCGGCGGCTGGCAGCTCGGGTGGGACACCGACCTCTACCAGATCTGGCACTCGTCGCAGGCCGACCAGCCGAAGAGCAGCAACCGGATCGGCTTCAGGAACCAGGAGGCCGACAAGATCATCGAGGGTGTTCGGCTCGAGTTCGACCCGCAGAAGCGAAACGAGCTGTTCTCGCGCTTCCACCACATCGTCCACGAGGAGCAGCCCTACACATTCTGGTTTGCGCCACGTGACGTCGGCGCCTGGCGCTCGCACGTCCGCAACGTGAACTTCTCGGCCATTCGCCCGTTTGACCTCGGGACGAACTGGTTCATCAGCGAGCAGCCCTAGGCGGACGCAGGAGCTGCCGACGTGCTGACCTACATCTTCAAGCGAATCCTGCTGATGATCCCGACACTGCTGTTCGTGTCGGTGGCGATCTTCGCGATCATCAACGCGGCGCCAGGCAACCCCGGCCAGGCCCTCAACTCGTCGGGCAGCGAGCGCGCCGACCA
Organism: Bradymonadia bacterium; assembly: GCA_044376025.1. Taxonomy (GTDB): domain Bacteria; phylum Myxococcota_A; class Bradymonadia; order REDH01; family REDH01; genus JBILLP01. The sequence goes on along the minus strand of JBILLP010000442.1, from coordinate 4 downwards.
GAGC
>JBILLP010000441.1:0-3532 GCA_044376025.1 Bradymonadia bacterium | reverse complement strand
CCACCCGACCCCCATGTCGACCCCGGGGCCGCATGCGACGAACGAACCCTTCTGCACGAACATCGACGTGCCGTTGAGCCTGATCTCCTGCATGTCGCCCGGCGTCGCCTGCGTCAGCACCACCTCGGACGGGCGGCCTCCCGGCGGGCAGCCCACCTCGTTGACGAACAGCGACTCGCCGCCAAAGAACTTGCGCAGCAGCGCGTTGAAGAAGCCGCCGTTCCAGCGCGCGGCCAGCTGCGTGTTGCTGGTCATGCTCGCCATCGCGCCCGACTCCGCCGTCAGCGACTCCCCGGGCTCCAGCCGAACCGCGAGGTGCGCGAACGATGGCCTGTTTCGAATCTCGACATTCATGGCGGTCGGCTCCCGATTCGTGATCCTGTCTGCGTTGCGTACGAAATCACGCGTCACTCCGTCAATGCAGCCTTCGCCTCGGCGAGCGAGTGCTTGAGCGGTGGCGCGGCCGCGATCTCGAGCGCGGCGTTGCCCTCGCGCAGCGATGCGGAGCGCTCCTCATGCGACGGGTGCGACGACATCCACTGCAGCGCCTCGGGGACCTCACCGACGTCGAGCCGCGACAGCTCGTCGAAGAAGGCAGGGAGCCCCTCGGGGTTGAACCCCGCGCGCGCCGCGAGCGCTGCGCCCACCTCGTCGGCGTTCGACTCCTGGTCCCGCGAGTAGTCGGTGAGCACCGCCAGCGCCGCGCCCTGCGTCAGCACCCCGATCAGTCCTGACGGGTCGCCCACCAGTGCCTGCAGCACGACGACGATCCCGACCGAGCGCAGCAGGTGGCGAAGGCCGTGGCGCTCCGTCACGTGGGCGACCTCATGCGCGAGAACCCCGGCGACCATGTCGGCATTGTCTGCCCGCTTGATCAGCCCCGAGAACAGCACCATGCGCCCGCCGGGGAGCGCCATCGCGTTGACGTTGGGATTCTCGACCACCGTGATCTTGAACGAGTGCGCCTGCTGCTCCGGAGGCAGCGCCGCGACCAGCCGGTCGACCACCTCCTGCGCGAAGCCGGTCACCTTGGGGTTGTCGATTGGCGGCCCCTGACCGGCGAGCTCGACCGAGGCGAGGTCGCCGAGCTTGGCGTCAACAGACAGCGGCACCTGGTCAACGGCCCGGTCCACCAGCCATCGGTAGCTGGGCGGCACCGCAAAGCCGAACGCCACGAGCACGGCCAGCAGCAGGCCCCAGCCGCCAAGGCTCTGGCGCGACCGCGCCTTCGCGCGACCCCGGAGCTCCTCGACCGCCGGCGCCAGCGTGCTCCCCCCTGCCTCGGCCAGGGCATCCACGAAGCCGGGCGCCTCGCAGAAGAAGGTCGGGTCGGCACCCGCACCGCGCACAAACACCATGCGCCCCGAGGCTCCGCCCTGCTCGAGGCGCGCCTCGCGCCAGGCGATCGAGTACTCGCGGCCATCAGGCAGGCGCGCCCTGACGCCAGACAAGCCCGGCTCAAGCTCCGCAGACGCGCGGCCTCCCTCGATACCTGAATCGAACACGCCTCCCTCGAAGGAGGCCCGTGCGTGCATCGGATCTCTCATGCCACTCCGCGGGGGGTCAACATCGAGCGACCTCCGCTGAGGCATCGAGCCGCGCTTGCCAAGGGGGGCCTTCCCTTTTCGTCGTGGCCCGGGTAAGCGCGGCGCGCCTCGAATCGGGTGATTCGGCAGGCCGCGACCTCCACCCTTGCGCGCGCATCCGCACGCCACAGCCTCCCGGTCCCATGCCCGCACCGCCGCTCGACGACCTTCGCCGCGCCGTGAAGCTCTTCAACCGGTGGCAATTCGAGGAGGCGCAGACCTGGTTCATCGCGGCGTCGGAGTCCCGCCACGGGCGCGACCGGGAGTTCCTGCAGGCCTTCGCCAACATCGCCGCCGGCTTTCACCGCATCTGGCACAAGGGCGGCGAGGCCAACGCCATGGTCACTCTCGTCGAGCGCGGCCGCGCCACGCTCCGAGGCTTCACCAGCCCCCACCTCGACATCACCTTCGCCGACCTCGACGCCCAACTCGCCGAGTGTCTCGAGGAGGCCATGCGCTGGCGGCGAGGCCAGGTCGACCTCTTCAACCGCGACCTCATCCCGCGCATCGAGATCGCCCGCAAGGACTGAAACGTCCGCCCGCTGACTCCACCACGCCCCGCGGTTGTCCCGCGGGTTCACGCAGGAACCCCGCATGGGACTCGGCTTCGAACGCGACACCCTCTCCCCGGCTGACCTCGACCGGCTCCGCTCGCTTCGCACGCAGTGCGCCGCAGACATCGTCAGGCTCGTGTCCCTCGCCGCCTGCGGGCACCCGGGCGGAAGCCTCTCGACCCTCGACGCGCTGCTCGTGCTCTACACCTGCGGCGCGCTCGACCCGGCCGCACCCCACGACGACCACCGTGACCGCGTCGTCATCTCGCACGGCCACATCTCGCCCGGCGTCTACGCCACGCTCGGCAACCTCGGCTACTTCGACATGCGCGAGTGCTACCGCGGCTTTCGCCGGGCTGGCAGCGTCTTCGGCGGGCACGTCGAGTCGGTCGTCCCGGGCGTCGAGTGGAACACCGGCAACCTCGGGCAGGGGCTGTCGGCCGGTGTCGGCTTCGCGCTCGCCGCCCGCGTCCGTGGCAAGTCGCACAACGTCTTCGTCGGCATGGGCGACGGGGAGCAGCAGAAGGGCCAGGTCGGCGAGGCGCGCCGGTTCGCCGCCAAGTTCAAGTTCAGCCACCTGATCGCCTTCGTCGACGTCAACGGGCTGCAGATCGGCGGCAAGACCTCAGACATCATGCCGATGGACATCGCCGGCGGCTGGATCGCCGACGGCTGGAACGTCATCGAGGTCGATGGTCACGACCTTGCCGAGCTCTACAGGGCCTTCAGGGCCGCGGTCCGGCGACAGACCGCCAACCCCGACGCCCCGACCGTGCTCCTGCTCCGCACCGTCATGGGCAAGGGGATCTCCTTCATCGAGCACGACCACAACTACCACGGGCAGGCGCTCTCCGACGAGATGACCGTGCGCGCCTTCGCCGAGCTTGGCGTCGAGGACAACCTCGCTGCCCTGCGCGCAGACCGCGCCGCGCACACCGACTCGCTGCACCACCGGATCGTCGTCGACCGCGACATCCGCGTCGATGTCGGCGAGCCGATCACCTACCGCGAGTCGACCGACTGCCGGAGCGCCTACGGCGCCTTCTTGGCCGACATGGCCCGGCGAAACCACCAAAAGCCCGGGCACTGGCCGATCGTCGGCGTCTCCGCCGACCTCGAGGGCTCGGTCAAGATGGGAGGCTTTCGAAAGGGCGCCCCCGACTGGTTCTTCGAGGGAGGCATCGCCGAGCACAACCACGCCGTCGTGGTCGGTGCAGCCAGCAAGGACCGCGTCGTGCCCTTCTTCAGCACCTTCGGCATGTTCGCCGTCGCCGAAGGCTACAACCAGCAGCGGCTCAACGACCAGAACGGCGCCGCACCCAAGGTCGTGGTCACCCACTGCGGGCTCGACGTCGGCGAAGACGGCCCCACGCACCAGTCGATCGACTACGT
>JBILLP010000052.1:0-11041 GCA_044376025.1 Bradymonadia bacterium | reverse complement strand
AGGCCCAGGGAGCCCCTGCGTCAGGCAGGCGCTGCTGGCCGTCACGGCGCTCCCGGGCGCGACACCCGCCGCGCAGTCGCTGTCGTTGGCCGGCGTGCAGCCCGAGGCGCAGCAGCCGTCGCCACCGACGCAGGCGGTGATGGGCGCATACAGGCACGCGGCCGAGCAGTTCGAGCCGATGCCCGTCACCGCGTCTGACGTACAGGCGTTGCCATCGGGGCTGCAGGTGTCTGGGCAGCTCGAGCCGTCGCAGCTCTCGCCGGTCTCGACCACGCCATTGCCGCAGACCGGTGCACAGTCGCCGTCGGTGTTCGCGTTGGCGCCCGACGGGCAGCACAGGTCACCCGTCGCGGGGCTCGTGATGGCGACGAACTGGCAGAAGCGTCCGCACCCGGAGCCCACCAGCGCGTCGCTGGTGCAGGCGATGCCATCGGTGCACGTGCTCGGGCAGTCGGCGCCGTCGCAGCGCTCTCCGGGCTCGAGGACCGCGTTGCCACAGACCGCCGGGCAGTCGGTATCCGAGTTGGCGTTGGCGCCCGACGGGCAGCAGAAGTCGCCATCGCGGGGCGAGGTGATCGGCGCGAAGATGCAGGTCTGCTCGCAGCCGGAGCCGACGAGAAGGTCGTCGGTGCAGTCATTCGCGTCGTCGCAGGCCGACGGGCAGCTCGCGCCGTCGCAGGCCTCACCCGGCTCGATGACGCCGTTGCCGCAGGTCGCGGCGCAGTCGGGGTCGGTGTTTGCGTTGGCGCCCGACGGGCAGCAGCCGTCGCCCGGGGTGGGCGAGGTGATCAGCGTGTTCGCGCAGGCCGCGTTGCATCCCGTCCCGGCCACGCCGTCAGCGGTGCAAGCGTCGCCGTCGTCGCAGTCAGCCAGTGACGGGCACGAGGTCAGGGGGTCGCACGACTCCCCGGCCTCGAGGACCCCGTTGCCACAGACGCCGACGCAGTCACCGTCGTTGTTCGAGTTGCAGCCCGTTGCGCAGCAGCCGTCACCGCCGACGCAGGCGAGCAGCTCGACGAACGAGCAGGCTGCGTCGCAGGAGTCGGCCGAGCCGGTCAGCAGGTTGTCTGTGCAGGCGAGGCCGTCATCGCAGGTGGTGGGACAGTTGCCGTCGCAGGATTCGCCCGGCTCGGTCACGCCGTTGCCGCAGAGGGCGTCGCAGTCGAGGTCGCTCGTGCCATCGGCACCCACCGGGCAGCAGGCGTCTCCATCAACCGGGGTCGTGATGTCCACGAAGGTGCAGGCCGCCGTGCAGCTCGCAGCGTCGCCCACCAGCACATCGGCGGTGCAGGTGATGCCGTCGAAGCAGGCGACCGGGCAGTTCGCCCCGTCGCAGGCCTCGCCCGGCTCCGTCACGCCGTTGCCGCAGGTCGAGGCACAGTCGGAGTCGCTGGTCGCGTTGCACCCCGGCGCGCAGCAGCCATCGCCACCCACACAGGCGGTGATCGGCACGTTTGAGCAGGCCAGGTCGCAGGAGCCGGCCGAGCCCGTCGCGGAGTCGTCGGTGCAGACATCGCCGTCGAGGCAGGTCGCGGGGCAGTTGCCGTCGCAGCGCTCCGAACCCTCGACCACGGAGTTGCCGCAGACGGCCGAGCAGTCGTCGTCAACTCCGGCGTTGGCGCCGCTCGGGCAGCATCCGTCGCCGCTCAGCGGCGCGAGGATCGGCGTCTGCACGCACTCGGCGTTGCACTGGCCCGCCGAGCCGATGAGCGTGGCGGTCGAGCAGCTCGAGACGGGGGTGCAGGTGGTCGGGCAGTCGCCATCGCAGGTCTCTCCGAGGTCGAGCACGCCGTCTCCGCAGGTGGCGGAACAGTCGCTGTCAGCGTCGCTGCTGCAGCCCGGGGCGCAGCAGCCGTCTCCGTCGATGCACGCCGTGACGAGCGCGATCGAGCACGAGGCGGTACAGGTCGCGGCGCTGCCGTCGATGAACTCCGTCGTGCAGGCGGAGTCATCGGCGCAGGCGCTCAGCGACGGGCAGGTCCCGCTCGGGTCGCAGGTCTCGCCCGGCTCGACGACGCCGTTGCCGCATGAGGCGAGGCAGTCTGCGTCGTCGGCCGCCGAGCAGCCCGCGCCGCAGCAGCCATCGCCGTCGAGGCAGTCGGTCACCGGCGCCTCGACGCAGACCGAGGTGCAGAGCGAGCCCTCGAGCCGAGCCGTCCCGCACGTCGATGACTGCTCACACGACAGCGGGCAGGCGCCAGGCTGGTTGCCCGGGATCGCGGTGTCGCAGGTCTCTGCGCCGGCTACGATCCCGTCTCCGCAGGTGAAGCGGCACGAGGTGTTGCACTCGTCGAGCTCGTCGCGGTTGCCGTCGTCGCACTGCTCGTCACCCTCGACCACCCGGTTGCCACAGCGGGCCCCCGTGCCGGTGTCGGTGGCGTCGTCGGTCCCGGTGTCGCCCGCGTCGTCGCCGCTGCCGTCCACGGCGGCATCAGTCCCGTCGCTGGTGCCGGTATCTCCCGAATCGACCGCGGCGTCGGTGTCTGTCGAGACGCTCGTGTCAGCCACCTCGCTGATGGCGACGCAGAAGCCGTCCTGGCATGTCTGGTCGTCGGGGCAGTCACTGCTCACCGAACAGGGGCCTCCGGTGCCCGACCCGACGTTGCCGTCGGTTCCACACGCGGCGAGCGACACGATGGCCAGCAGTGCCATCGGGCCGGCAAGGAGAGGACGTTGAGAACCGGTCGTGATACGCGCCATGGATCACCTGCGGGACGGTGCCGAGTGGTCCAGAGGGGACGCACGCGGTGTCGAGGGTCCGGGAGCCTGACTGGCCTGAAGCAGGCCCCGCGCATTCAGCACATGCCGAAGCGGGACAGGAGCCCCTGGAGTGGGGCGCGATTTCGATCACACGCCCGGAACATGCAACACAATTCGTCTGACGCGGCGCGCCGCGCCCGACGAACGGGCCTGGCGCGCCCGGCAGCCTAGCGGCGCGCCCGCGTCCGGGGCGGGGGCGCCGGGGGCGGCACCCTGAGGATGCCGTAGGCGGCGATGACCCGCATCGCCTCATCGGCGTGGTTGATGTAGCCCTTCAAGAAGGCCTCGTTCGCCGGGTCTGCAAGCTCAGCGATCGCCGCGAAGCCCTGGAGCCTGACGGCGCGGTCGTTCTGCTCGGACAGCCTCTTGAAGGCGTCGAGGTCCTCAGGCTTGCCGGCCGCGGTCACGACCGAGATGGCCGTCCTGCGGAGCGTCGCGCTCGGTGCCTGCAGCACGTAGTTCCTCAGCACGGAGTAGCCTCCGTCGGCGCGCTTGAGGATGCGGAAGAGCGCCGCCTCCGCGAGCTCGGCGTTGGGGGACTGCACGAGGTTGTCGTCGACCTCGTCCTGCAGCTCGCGGGACAGGCCCGCGATGTCGGTCATGAAGGACTCAGGGGGCCGGTCGAGCGCCTGGAGCAGCCTGACGCGACCGACCTCCGGGTCGAGCCGGACCATGGCGATGGTGGCCTTCCACCGGACGAGCGGGCTGCGCGCCGTGCCCGCCACGACCTCGAGCTGGTCGGTGATGCCCGCGGCGTTGAGCTTCACGAGCGCGTCGATCGCCGCGATCGAGAGTGCCTCGTTCTGCTGCGAGAAGAGGTAGCAAAGCGGCTCGGCGGCGTCGGTGCTGCCGGCGTCACCGAGCGCCTTGACGATCTCGACCTTGACGGCGTCGACGCGCTCGGCCCGGAGCTGCCGGATCAGCGCCTGCGCGGCCTCGGACCCGCCAATGTGGCCGAGTCCGCGGGCACCGGCGAGGCGGAGGTTCATCTCGCCGTGGCCCTTGAGCTCTGCCTCGAGCACCGGGACGACCTCGGGACGACCCGAGTAGCCAATGCCGTACATGCCATTGAGGCGGTCGGCGGCGAACTTGCCGTTGACCAGCCCGTCGAGGAAGACGACCGACTCGGTGCCGCGGCTGGCGCCGAGCGCCTCGTAGACGACGCGGGAGAACTCGGTTGTGCGGCCCTGCTCCTGGAGCAGGTCCTTGAACTTGGTGAAGTCGATCGCCGTGGGTGCGCTGTCGCGCAGCAGGCCGATGGCCTCGATTCGGGTCGGCTCGTCGGCGGTGGCGTTGAGCGCGAGGTCGCGGACCAGCGCGGCGGCGGCGTTGTTGCCGTAGCGGGCGAGGTGAAAGCCGACCCGCTGCGCGAGCGCGGCGTCGCTCGACCTGAGCACGGGCTCGAGCGCGGTGCGGGCCTCGACGGTGTTGATGGCGATCGCCAGCGAGGCGCCCTCGGCCTGTCGGACGGCGTCGCGCGAGCGGATGAGCGCCTGTGCGAAGCGGAGGAGCCCGGGGTGGGCGACCTTCTGCAGCTCGCGGAGGTAGACGGCGCGGTCGGCGGGGTCGTTGAGCTGCGTGAAGCGGTCGAGGAGCGAGAGGAGGGCCGCGTCGTTGCCCCGCGCGGCGTAGGCGATCAGCGCCCCCTTGATGTTGGCGTCGGAGGTCTCGGCGAGTGCTCGCTCGAGTACGTTCTTTCGCGACGCCTCGGCGAAGCGGGGCAAGAAGCCCTCGAGGATCTGGGCGCGGGCGGTCGCGTCGTTGGCGACGAGCTCGCGAGCAAGGACCTGCTCGGCCTCGCGCAGCTTCGCGCGGTTCTGGGTCGAGATGAGCGCGACGGCGGCGGCGATGCGGACCCGCGGATTGGGGTTGGCGAGCGCCGCGGTGACCTGCCCCTGCAGCGTGCGGTCCTTGAGGAGCGCTGCCGCCCTGACGGCCCAGGCCTGGACCGATACGTCGGTGTTGGCGAACCCGGCCTGCACCACGGGCACGAGCTCTGCCTCGCGCGGGTCTGCCTGGGCGGCGGCGATGGCGGGGGCCGGCACGAAGGAGGCGAGCGGCGCGGCGCACGCGAGCACCAGGACGAGCGGGAGCGAGCGGGTCGGGGATGCGGACATCGGGTTCTCCGAGACGGGTTCGCGCGGAGGCGCGCCCTGCCGCGCGACCCGGGGGCCGCACGCCGGGGTTCACGCCGCGTGCACAGGCGTCACAACTAGCAATGGCGGCGCGCGGGCGTCAACGCGCGCGGCGTTCTTGCCGGCGGCGAGGCATTGCCGTAGCATTCAACCAGCTTCGGCTTCAGTGGAGTCTTTCGATGCGACGTACCGCCCTTGTTCCCGTGATGAGTCTGGTGCTGACCGCTGCGGCGGTTCAGGTTGCCGCGCAGTCCTCGACCGGCTGGGGTGCCCCGGCGCAGGGGATCAACGTCCCGTCGCGGATGACTCCGGGCCAGAGCCAGTCGGTGCTGACGATGCAGGCCCCGGCCGCTCCCGCAGCGCCCGCCGCACCTGGTGCCGCCCCGGGCGTTCCTGGCGCGGCCCCGGCAGCGCCAGGCGCCGCGGCTGACCAGCCCTACATGAACGATACCACCACCGGCACCGTGCAGGGTGGCCGGATGACCGCCCAGCAGGCGGCTGCCGCGACGACGCCGATCCCCGCGAGCGAGATCTACCGCGGCGTGATCCCCGGACACAACGACACCCTCCCCCACATCGAGCGTCACCAGCGCGCCGCGCACCGCCAGGGCGCCTCGAACTCGATCACCTGGCTCGGCTTCCAGCCGCTGCCCGAGCTGACCCGGGTCTTCATCCAGACGGGTCGCAGCGCGCAGTACCAGGTCATCCCGGCTGCCGACGGCATGACGATCACGGTCCGCCTCACCGGGACCGGCATCTCGCTCGCCAACTTCGGCCGTGACATCGACGCCTCCTTCTTCGGCCGGGCCGTGACCCACATCGATGCGCGGCGCGGCCCCAAGGGCGCGACCGACGTCGTCATCTCGCTGTCGAAGGCCGCGGTGTTCACCTCGTCGGTGTCCGGGGACTACCTCTACATCGACTTCGACGAATGAGCCGAGCGGCCCCGGTCGCACTTGTCGCGCTCCTCGTCGCCGTCGGGGGTACCGGTTGCGCGCAGGGCAAGGCCAAGGGCGAGCCGGTTGACGATGTCCGCGAAGGCGATGCCAGCGACACCGCGGACGACGACGCTGAGGTTGCCGACGAATCCGGCTCCGATGCTGCCGACCCGGACACCGTCGCCGCAGACACGGAGCCGCCCGAGGACACCGAGCCTCCTGAGGATACGCGCGAGCTCTGCCCGGACGGGCTTGCGGGCGAATGCGAGCCGCGGACCATCCTCTGCATCGAGGGACAGAACGCGCTCCGCTCGTGTGGTCGCTGTGGCCAGGAGCTGAACGTCGAGACGTGTGCCGCCGGCCGAATCTGCGACGACAGCGACGGGACCGCCGCCTGCCGTCCCTGCGCGCCCGGTGAGTGCGCCGTGACGGCCGAGTGCACCGCCGGGACGAGCCTCTGTGCCGATTTCAACACCTCTGCGAGTTGCGGCCCCGACGGCACGATCGAGTTCGAACGTGACTGCCCTGCCGGCGGTCGCTGTTCGGGAGGCGCCTGCACCACGTCGGGAGCCACGACGGGCGCGGCGTGCGGCGGTGACACCGACTGCGCGGGCCGCACCTGCCTGTGCGGGGTCGAGGACCGGCCCCGGCAGCAAGCCGCGAACTGCGTCAGCGGCGGCGGCGTGGGCGGCCCCGGCGACCTCTCGTCTGGATACTGCTCGACCGACGGCTGCGGTGTGGATGGTTGCGACCCTGCCGCGGAGGTGTGTGCCGAACTCTCGGTGACCAGCACGTTCGCCGGCCTCGACCTCTGCGTGCGTCGCGAGGGCTGCGCGGCGTCGACGAGCGCGACCGACCCCGACCCGGGCACTGTCCCGTGTGGGAGGCCTGGCTTTGCCTGCCAGGAGCTGCCCACCCGCCCCTCTCCCGGCGCACGGGCCGGCTGGGCTCCCGCCTGCTGGCCCGGCTGGGTCGCACCGATCGGTGGCTCCTGTACCGCTGACCGCGACTGCGTCGGCGGGCGGTGTGAGCGGCGCACCATCGACGGCACCGACGTCTCGTACTGCACGATGCGCTGCGGGGCAGACGCCTCTTGCCCGAGCTACGCCGCTTGCGTTCACGACCAAAGGGACCCAGACTCCAACGCCTTCCTCTGCATGGCCAAGACGGAGTTCTGTCCGCGCCTCGAGAGCCTGAGCCGGAGCCTGATCGACAGCCTTCGCTATGAACCGTACGACGCCTCCGATGGCGCCCGCACGAACAATGTGTGTTACTTTGCTGAGTAGAGTCCCATGATAACTTCGATTGCGGTCGGTCGCCGAGCCAGGATTGTGTGTACGATGGGCCCGGCCACCGCCAGCGATGAGCGTATCGAGGCGCTCATCGAGGCCGGCATGAACGTGGCCCGGCTCAACTTCTCCCACGGCTCCCATGCCGACCATCGCGCGATGGTCGAGCGGATCCGGCGCATCAGCGACAAGATGCGCCAGCCCGTCGCCATCCTGCAGGACCTGCAGGGCCCCAAGATCCGCGTGGGCAAGTTCAAGGATGGGCATGCCACGCTGCAGCAGGGTGCGCGGTTCAGGCTGTGTGTGTCGCCGCTGCTCGGTGACGAGCGTCAGGCCAGCATCAGCTACGACGGGCTCGCCAACGACGTGAAGCCGGGTGACTCCATCCTGCTCGACGACGGGTTGCTCCAGCTCGAGGTCGCCGAGATCGGCGACGGCTGCGTCGACACGGTGGTGATCAACGGCGGCGTGCTCAAGGACCGCAAGGGTGTGAACCTGCCCGACACACCCGTGTCGATCCCCTCGCTCACCCCCAAGGATCGCGAGGATCTCGAGTTCGGGATCGAGGCCGGCGTCGACTACGTCGCGCTCTCGTTCGTGCGCAGCGGCCTCGATATCCACCAGCTCCGCTGCTACCTGCCCCGCTCTGAGTCAGCGCCGCAGATCATCGCCAAGATCGAGAAGCCCCAGGCGGTCTCGAACCTGCGCGAGGTCATCTCTGCGTCAGACGGCATCATGATTGCCCGCGGCGACCTCGGCGTCGAGCTGCCACCCGAGCAGGTACCCATCATCCAGAAGCGGGCTCTCCGGCTGGCGAACAGCCTTGGACGCATCAGCATCACGGCGACCCAGATGCTGGAGTCGATGACCAGCAACCCGCGGCCGACCCGGGCAGAGGCCTCCGATGTCGCCAACGCCATCTTCGACGGCACCGACGCCGTCATGCTCTCTGCGGAGACCGCGTCGGGCAAGTACCCGGTTGAGGCGGTCACCTTCATGGACCGCATCGTACGGGAGGCCGAGGCCAGCCCCTTTCTGAGGCATGGGCCCGACACACAGGCCACCGACGAGATCCGCCCCTACTCACATGCGATCGCCAAGGCTGCCGCCGTCGCTGCCGATGAGCTGAACGTCAGCGCGCTCTGCTGCTTCAGCACGTCGGGGCGGACCCCGAAGCTCATCAAGACCTTTCGGCCCACCCGAACCATTGTGGCCTTCACGCCCTCGAAGCATGCCTACAACCGGCTCGCGCTGCTGTGGGGCACCCACCCGGTGCTCTGCCCGATGCGGACCGAGACCGACGCCCTGATCGAGCAGGTCGAGCAGACACTCAAGGCAGAAGGGCTCGCCAAGGGCGGAGACCACGTGATCATCGTGCTCGGCATGCCGGTCGGCAGGGGCATGCCGACCAACATGATCAAGTTCCACACAATCCCGAGCGCCTGACCACGCAGCCCGGCGCGGCAGCCCACGCAGCGCTCGGCGCCCTACCCGACCACGCAGTTTCGACCCGCCTGCTTGGCGCCGAACATCTTGAGGTCGGCGAGCTTGAACAGGCGCTGCGGATCTGCGGGCACCGCACGCCCGTCGTCGCCGACTGCTGCAAACGTCGCGAGGTACTCCTCGATGTCGGCGACGCCGACCGAGACCGACACACACAGCTCGAGCCCCTCGAACCGCACCGGCGCCTCACAGACCGACGCGCGTAGCTTCTCAGCGAGCACCCGAGCGCGGCCCAGCGGGACCTCTGGCGCGATGACGACGAACTCCTCGCCGCCGAACCGACCCAGGGTGTCGGCCCGCCGAATCGTCCTCTGCACGCGGGCGACGACCTCGACGAGCGCCGCGTCGCCGGCGAGGTGTCCGTGCGTGTCGTTGAGCTGCTTGAAGTGGTCGATGTCGAAGAGGATGATCGACAGGTGACGACCATAGCGCAGGGAGCGTGACAGTTCGCGCTCGAGGTGCCCGTTGAGGTAGCGCTTGTTGTAGATCTGCGTGAGTGCGTCGGTGGTCGAGAGGCGATACACCTCTGCGTGGTAGTCGGTCTCGATGGAGCTCCCAGACAGGAACTTCAGCGCTGTCCGGCCGACCTTGATCAGGTCGCCGATGCGAAGCGAGCGCGCACCCTCGATGCGGACATCGTTGACCACGGTGCCGTTGGTGCTGCCGAGGTCAAGGATCTCGAACCCGTGGACGCCGTGCCGGATGCGGGAGTGCCTCCGCGACACCGAAGAGTCGTCGATCGCGACCTCGCACGCGGCGTCGCGGCCGAGGTCAGCCCCCGCGGCAGTCAGCACGTAGCGGCGGCCGAGCTCGTTGCCCGACAGCACCACGAGGCAGGCCGATCCCTCCACGGCCGAAGGTTCTTCGGGCGTGAGGAGGACCGGGGTGGCGTCGGTACGCTCTGTGATGCGACGGAGGGACACGCGGAGGGGCGTCGGTGGAGCCGGGCAGCCGACCGGCAAGCAGACGGGATCTATACCGAAACCGAACGGCGGGCACCACCCTCGAGCCGGTGTGCCCGGGCCGCCCAGCTTTCGGCCGACGGCTTGCCGAGCAGCCCGTGGGCAAAGAGCTTGCCGGCCTCGACACCCGGCTGGTCGAAGGGTTCGACGCCGAGCATCCACCCGGCCATCGCGGTGGCGGCCTCGAGCGTGAAGATGAGCGCCCCCATGGTCTCGGGGGTGACACCCTGCATCGAGAGCGTCGCGACGGAGCGCCCTGCCTCGATCAGGCCGGCCCTGACGCCGCGCAGCTCCGCGTCGCGAAGCTCATCGAACGCGCGTCCGCTGAGGTGACCGAGCGGGGCGAAGGCGGTCGCCATGTCAGGGACGGTGAGCGCGGTGCGGCTCGGTCCTGGGTCGACGAAGACGACCGACTTGTTGGGTGGGCCCTCCATGAAGAGCTGGAGCTGGCTGTGCTGGTCAACGGCCCCAACGGCGGCGATCGGCGTTGGCCCGACACGGGTTCCGTCGGGACGCACCTTGCCGAGGCTCTCTGCCCAGAGCTGGATGAACCAGAGCGCGGTCTCGAACAGCCCCGAGGCGTAGGGCATGAAGACGAGGTCCGGGACACCGCGCTCGATGAGCAGCGTGTGGGCGCGCGCGAACTGCGCGGCCGGATTGGCGTCGAGGTCGCGGAGCGAGGCCTCGCGCGCGGCGCGGGCACCGGCGAGGATGCGACCGGTGTCGATGCCTGCGGCCGCGAGCGGAAGCAGCCCGACCGCGGAGAGCACCGAGAAGCGTCCGCCCACGCCCGGCGGAACGGGAAGCGACCGGAGCCTCTCGTCGGTCACGAGGCGACGAAGGTCGCCTGACGCCGGGTCGGTGGTGGCGACGACCCGCTCGCGATAGCCCTCCTCCCCGAACGCCTGGAGCAGCCGCTCACGGAGCACGAAGAAGGCGCTCATGGTCTCGATGGTGCCGCCGCTCTTGGTCACGACGTTGACGGCGGTCGTCTCGAGCGGGAGCCCCGCGAGGAGGTCCGAGATGTCGTCGGCGTCTACGTTCTCAAGGAACCAGAGCCGACAGCCCGGCGCGGGTGGGGTCTTGTGGCGCGTCGAGGTCAGCGCCGCGTGGAGCGCTCGGCCCCCAAGCGATGAGCCGCCGATGCCGACCACGACCAGGTCTGAGAACCGGGCCCGGAGCCGGGATGCCTCGCGGTCGATGTCGGCGGTCGACAACCCTGGCAGGTGGGTGAACCTGACCGTGGGCTCCGATGCGAAGGCCCTGAACCTCTCGACCGCTGCCGTGGCGCGGCTGCTCGATGACTCCCAGTCAGCCTCGGGGATCGCTCCGTTCGGGGCGACAAGGTCGGTGTAGTCGAATCGGAGCATACGGGAGCTCAGGGGCTGAGGATGCTGAAGGCGCCAACGTGCTCGAACAGCTCGGTGAAGGTGGCGCCCTGCATCGCGGCAAGC
>JBILLP010000051.1:0-11057 GCA_044376025.1 Bradymonadia bacterium | reverse complement strand
GTTGATGACAATCGCCCGGGTCTTCGGGGTTACGGCTGCCTCGAGCGCCTCGATCGCCGGCATGAAGTTGTGCTCCGGGTCCCCCGCGACGGTGACGGCGCGGGCTCCCGCCATGGCGATCTGCACAGGGTAGCTGACCCAGAAGGGCGCCGGCAGGATCACCTCGTCACCCGGGTTGAGCAGGCTCAAGAAGAGGTTGTACAGCGAGTGCTTGCCTCCCGAGGAGGCGATGATCTCTGCGTCGGGGAACTCGATCCCGAGGCGGCGATGGTAGTAGGCGCGGATGGCGCCCTTGAGCTCCGGCGTCCCACCGACGGCCGTGTACTTCGTCTGCCCCTTCTCCATGGCCAGGATGGCCGCGTCGCAGATGGCGCGCGGGGTCACGAAGTCGGGCTCGCCGGTGCCGAAGCTGACAACGTCGACGCCCGAGGCCGCGAGCTGCTTGGCCTTGGTGTCGATCGCAAGCGTGGGGGAGGGGGGGATGGACCGGACAAGGTTCGAGATCTGGATCATGGCTCAGCGTCGGGATGAGGTGAGTTCGGCGACACGCTCCGTCAGGCGGGTCCTGACCTTCTCGGGCACCACGCCGGTCAGGTCGCCCCCGAGCAGGGCGACCTCCTTCACGAGCCTTGAACTCACGAAGAACGAGCCGGGCTCCGCCATCAAGAAGACCGTCTCGATGCTCGGCACCAGCTTCCGGTTCATGCTCGACATCTGGTACTCGTACTCAAAGTCGGCGACCGCGCGCAGCCCCCTGATGAGCATGGTTGCCTCGATGGTACGGGCGAACTCGACGAGCAGCCCCGAGAAGGTCGTCAGCTCGATCCGGGGCTCGTCGGCGAAGACCTCGCGGATCAGCGCCAGCCTCTCTTCAACCGTGAACATCGCGCTCTTGGACGGGTTGATCGAGACGGCCACCACGAGCCGGTCGCACAGCCGCAGGGAGCGCTCGATGATGTTCTGGTGACCGTTCGTCAGCGGATCGAAGCTGCCGGGGTAGAGCGCGATTCGCGTCATTCGCTTCCTTCGTCGCGGGTGGACCCGCAGACATGTATCACAGACTCCCCGGAGTGTCATCGCGGCGGCACCAGACGACCACACCGGTGTCGCTCCAGGCGCGCCGAAAGGTCTGCTCCCAGCGGGCCGGTGGCATGGGGAGGGCATCGGCTGCGTCCTCCCAGACCACGACGGCGTCGCGGGCGACGATGCCCGAGGCCACGAGCTGCTCCAGGATCGGGGCTGCCGGCGTGGTCCGGTAGGGCGGGTCGCAGAAGACCAGCCCCACGTCGCGGCAGGGCAGCCGGGCGAGATCCCGGGGAACCACGCCCGTGACAACGGCTGCGCGCGCGGCGATCCGGAGTCGGTCGAGGTTCTCCTTGATGCAGACGATCGCCGCGGGGGCTCGGTCCACGAAGGTGCTGCGCCGCGCGCCGCGGCTCAGGGCCTCGATCCCCAGCGCTCCAGACCCCGCAAAGAGGTCGAGCACCTCGAGATCGTCGAATCCCCCCGCGAGCGGTCCATGCGCGAGGTGGTTGAAGACCGCCTCGCGCACCATCGACGAGGTCGGCCTCGTCGCCATGCCGCGCGGGGCCTTGAGCGTCGAGCCGCGGAGCTCTCCGGCGATGACGCGCACCTGCCTAGGACCTCGCCGCGGCGGTGCGCCGCAACGTGCGGGCGTCTCCGCGCGACGTGGGATCTGCCGACCTCTCCGGCACCTGCTGGTCCATGCTGCGCGACTCCGTGTCGCCCCCGGGGGGCCTGCCGAGCAGCCGCGCGGAGCGCGGCGCCGGCGGGCGGGTAGCAGTCCCGCCGACCCGATGCCAGCGGGAGGCGTCTCGGTGTTGACAGCCCGGGGAGGGACCGATAGACGCCCGCCCCTCGACTCCACTGGACCAATAGCTCAGGTGGTTAGAGCGCACCCCTGATAAGGGTGAGGTCGGAGGTTCAAGTCCTCCTTGGTCCACTTCGATTGTTGAGTCCTCCCGCTTGTTCGGGGCCTTAGCTCAGTTGGGAGAGCGCCGCCTTTGCAAGGCGGAAGTCATCGGTTCGAACCCGATAGGCTCCACTGCCCGCAGACGGTCGCCATCAGCCGGCCAGCCAGAGCGTCGCCAGTGCCGTAGCGACGCTCAACGCGCCGCATAAGCAGGCCGCCAACAGCTCCATCTCGTCGCTCCGGCGTCGTCCCAGGCGGCGTTCCGGCGGTCGAGGGTAGGTGGAGACCGGGTCTGGGGATGGAACCGTCGGCCCAGCAGTCGGCCCCCTGGCTCCGGCGTCTACCGCACGCTGGATCTCGACGCAGCGAAGCACCTCCGGGATGTCGGGCAGCACGCACTCCAGCTCCGCCCTGCCCACGATCCGCGTGGACTCGCTCGCCTCATCGTCGCCGCTCGGTACCTGTCGAAGCGCGACGTCGCCGAGCCTGGCTCCCGGCCCGCCGCGAAGCCGCTTCCAGCCTCGATCGGGCAGCCCGCCAGCCGGCGCGCCACCCGGCTCCGTCTCACGAAGGAGGACCTCACCTCCGACCACGAGCAGCTCGGCATGCCATGGCGCCACCGAGGCGTGGGGGAGCTGCAGTGTCGCCTCGGGCGCCCGTCCGACCGTGTACTTGCCTCCCTCCGAGAGTCTGAAATACCTCCGGTGGCCGTTCTCGAACCTCGCCTCGATGAGAACACCCATGGTGCACCCCTCCTCCGTGCCGAAGCCATGCCTGCTTTCGGTAGCACTCCTTCTGCTGCTGTCACGAGCCGACACGGCCGAGGCCGGGCAGGGCGCTGCGCCGGGCCGGGTGACGCGGCTCGAGGTGGCGTTCAGCCCAAGGTCTGCGCCGTTTGACGAGATCCGGCAGGTATGGCTGCTCCGGGATGGCGTCTGGACCTCGACGCGGACCGTCCGCTGGTCGTCGGGGCTGGGTGACCGTTCCGAGGTCAGGACCATGACCGACGAGGAGGTCGCCAGCGCCGTCCGGGCGTTCGAGGGGTGCGCAACGCTGGACCGGTCGCCGCGGGGAGCTCCCCCCGGATCCTTCGAGGTCCGGCGCGACGACGAACCCGGGTGGCAGGGCGCCGCCGACAGCGCAGCCGGCACCTGCATCTCGCAGGCGCTCAAGGCTTCACAGGTCGGCTGGCCGCTGCCGCGTCTCTCCGGGATCTACTGGCGGGCTGGAGAGTTTGGGGAGCTTCGACTGTCGAGTGACCTCACCGCCTACGTCTGGGTCGACGGGCGATCGACCGGTCGCGTCACCCCGCTCGTCGACCTGCGACTTGAGCCAGGGGTGCACGAGATCGCGCTGCAACCCCTCTCGGGCGGCGCGCCGCACCGCGAGTCGGTCCAGATCCAGGCCGGTCAGGTCCTCTCGCTCGCAGTCTCGATCGGCGAGACGGGTGCGGGCGGCGTCAGGTAGTGCTTCGCCAGCGCCAGGGCGGCAGCCGGCGAGACCTCGCCGAGCCGGTCGGTCTGCTTCATCAGCGTCACGGTCTGGAAGGCCCCGAGCAGCAGCCACGCCAGCGCCCGCGACGGCACATCGACCGAAACGACCCGCTGCTGCTGCCACGATGCGATCCTGCGGTCGAGGATCGACACCGCCTCATCCTGGAACGGCAGGTAGACCGACCTGACGGCGGGCTCGTCCAGCTCCGCGCTCACCAGGAAGACCATCCTGGCCATGTCCCGGTTGCGTGACAGCATGCGGCGGTAGAAGCGGATCAGCCCGTCGAGGGCCTCGATCGGCGTGACCGAGGGCGACTCGAAGATCTCGCGGAGGCCCAGGAGCAGGCGGCTCGAGGTCGTGCGGACCGCCTCGACGAACAGCGCCTGCTTCGACGCAAAGTGTCGGTACAGCAGCGCCTCAGCCACCCCGGCCTCCTCGGCGATCTGGCGCGTGGTGGCGCCATGGAAGCCCGCCCGGGCAAAGACGCGTGTCGCCGCGATCAGGATCGCCTTGCGCCGTTCGGGCGCGGCGAGGCGCCGCGCGGGCTTCACCGCCTCGTTCATGCCGCCTCGGGGCCGCTGAGCAGCAGCGGTCCCGAAACCCTGTCGACGGCCTCCCGCGTGATGACGACCTCACGGACACCGCTGAGGGTGGGCAGGTCGAACATGACGTCGAGCATGACGCTCTCGAGGATCGAGCGCAGCCCGCGGGCACCGCTCTTTCGCGACGTCGCGTGGCTGACGACGGCGGTGAGCGCCTCGTGGTGGAAACGCAGCTTGACGCCCTCCATGTCGAACATCTGCTGGTACTGCCGCACCAGGGCGTTGCGGGGACGCCAGAGGATCTCGACCAGCGCCCGCTCGTCGAGCTCGTCGAGGGTGACGACGACCGGCAGGCGACCGATGAATTCGGGGATGAGCCCGAACTTCACGAGGTCCTCGCTCCTGACCTGCCGCAGCAGCTCGTTGCGGGAGTGCTTCGAGCTCGTGGCGGAGGCGCCGAAGCCGATGGTGGAGGTCCGGATCCGGTGGGCGACGATGTCCTCGAGCCCCTCGAACGAGCCACAGCAGATGAAGAGGATGTTCCGGGTGTCGATGCGGATGTAGTCCTGCTGGGGCCTGTTCTTGTTGCCCTCAGGAGGGATGCTGACCTTCTGGCTCTCGATGATCTTGAGGAGTGCCTGCTGCACGCCCTCGCCGCCGACGTCGCGCATCGCGGTCATCGCGTCGCCCGAGCGTGCGATCTTGTCGACCTCGTCGATACAGACGACGCCCTTGGCAGCGAGCACCGGGTCGCGGTTGGCGGCGAGCCACAGGTTCTTGACGAGGGTCTCGACGTCTTCGCCGACGTAGCCGGCCTCGGTGAGGCTCGTGGCGTCGGCCATCGTGAAGGGGACGCCGAGCTTGCGGGCGAGGGACCGCGCGAGCAGCGTCTTGCCCGACCCGGTCGGCCCGATCATCAGGATGTTGCTCTTGGCGATCTCCGCGTCGTCGTCCTTGCCGCCGTCGGTCGCGCGCAGCCGCTTGAAGTGGTTGTAGATCGCGACGCTGAGCACGGTCTTGGCGCGGTCCTGGCCGACGACGAGCTCGTCGAGGTAGGCCTTGGTGGCGCGGGGGCGCATGTCGTCGAGGGCCCTTCCGGCCGGAGGCTCCCCGTGTGCGGGGTCCTCGTCGAGGATCTCGCTGCAGAGGTGGATGCACTCGTCGCAGATGCAACAGCCGTCCGGCCCGGCGACCATCCGCTTCACGTCCCGCGCCTCCTTGGTGCAGAAGCTGCAGCGTACGCGGACAGACGATAGGGACTCAGTCACGGCCAGACCTTCGCGGGCTCCGGGAGTCTGCTTGACACCACGGAACCACCGGTCTAGAGGCCCCGACTCCGCGAAGCAAGCGGCCGCAAGGCCTGCTCGACGGTCCCCATTGGCCTGTCATCAGACGAGTTCAGCCACATGTCAGTCAAAGTCCGGTTGCAGCGGTTCGGCGCCAAGAAGCGCCCCTACTACCGAATTGTCGTTGCCGACTCCCACTCCCCGCGGGATGGCAAGTTCCTGGAGCAGGTCGGTACGTACGATCCAAGCCGCAACCCGGTCGTCCTCGACCTTCAGCTTGAGCGCGTTGATGCCTGGATCGCCAAGGGCGCCCAGCCGTCTGACACGGTTCGCACCCTGATCAACCGCCTGAAGCGCGGTGAGACCGTCAGCCGCGCCCAGCTCAGCGCCTCGCAGCACGAGGCCCTGGCAGCGGCACGGCGAAATGCCATCGACTCCGCGAAGGCGGTCGAGGCGCCGTCGGCGCCCGCCTCCAACTCCTGAGGCTGGGGGATACCGTGGCCGACGTCGGCTTTGAGGCCCTGGTCAAGTCCCTCGTCCTGCCGATCGTCTCTGAGAAGGGGGCCGTCACCGTCGAGGAGAAGCGCTCCGACTCGGCCGTCGCCGTCTCCGTGTCGGTTTCGCCGGCCGATGTCGGCAGGGTGATCGGCTCGCGGGGCGCAACCGCAGCCGCGATCCGCAAGGTTGTCGAGTTTGCTGCCTCGCGCTCCAAAGTGCGGGCCACCCTCG
This sequence comes from Bradymonadia bacterium, assembly GCA_044376025.1. Taxonomy (GTDB): domain Bacteria; phylum Myxococcota_A; class Bradymonadia; order REDH01; family REDH01; genus JBILLP01. The sequence continues at coordinate 5,073 of JBILLP010000051.1, read as the reverse complement.
ATGTCGTCGAGGGCTGACGACGGCTGGATCGAGGTCGGCACCATCGGTCGGCCTCATGGGGTCCGGGGAGAGGTCAATGTCAGGCTGCACCAGGCAGCCTCGCCAGCGCTGCTGGCTCTGCGCGATGCCCGGCTCAAGCTCGGTGGTTCGACACGCCCGTGCAGCCTCGACGCGTTCCGGGCCGTGGGTGACCGCGCCGTGGTCCGCTTCTCCGGGGTTGCGGACCGTGATGCCGCAGCCGCACTGACCCACGCGGCGCTGCTTGCGCCGGTCTCGCTCTTTCCTCCCCTCGAGGAGGACGACGCCTACTACGCGTTCGAGCTCGAGGGCATGACCGCGGTCGATGAGGAGACACAGCCGGTGGGGCGTGTCCGGACCCTCACCAGCTTTGGCGCCGGCGATATCCTCGTTGTGGCGCTTGAACGGACGGGCGAGGAGCTGCTCCTGCCCTTTGCGGAGCCCTACGTCGGCAAGGTCGACCGGGCGGCTCGGACCGTCGTTGTGCGGCCACTCGACCTTGCCTGACACGTCCGCAGGCCCGGTCACGAGCGTGCATGTGGCGTTCGTCACCCTCTTCCCGACGTTCTTCGACGGGCCGCTCTCGCTCAGCATCCCCGCCCGCGCGACGGCTGCGGGTGCCTTCACCTGGTCGGCCCACAACCCGCGCGATCACGCCGCCAATCGCCACCGCACCGTCGATGACACGCCGTACGGGGGCGGCGCGGGCATGGTCATGAGGGCACCCGAGCTCGCCGCTGCAACGGCCGAGGCGAAGTGTCGCGCCAGGGGCGGGCCGGTCCTGCTGCTGAGCCCGCAGGGCCAGCGGCTCGACCAGCGGCTCTGCCACCAGCTTGCCCGGTCGCACGGCTTCGTCCTCGTCTGTGGAAGGTATGAGGGGATCGACGAGCGCTTCATCGAGCGGTACGTCGATGCGGAGGTCTCGCTCGGGGACTTCATCCTGTCGGGTGGGGAGCCCGCCGCACTCGCACTCGTCGACGCAGTCGTGCGGCTGCTGCCTGGCGCGGTCGGCAACGAAGCCTCGCTCTGCTCCGAGAGCTTCGAGTCCCCACGGCTCGAGTATCCGCACTTCACCCGGCCCCCGGAGTTCGAAGGGCTGCCGGTGCCATCGGTGCTGACCTCGGGTGACCACGCAAGGATCGAGAGGTGGCGTCGAAAGGTGGGGCTGCGTCGTACCATCGAGCGCCGCCCGGACCTCTGGCAGGCCTCACCGCCGTCGCGCGACGAGGAGAAGCTCCTTGCGGACCCGCGCGTCGTGGTCGAGCCTTGGTTGACGGAGCCGCGGTCGCTGCATGTTGACCACGACCCGTCGCGACCCGGACCGCTGCACTTTCGCCCTGGTGCGCCGCCCGATCACGAGGCCGGTCTGCCGGGGCCAGCGACGGCAGACGAGGAGCCACGGGAGCGTCCGCAACGGCCTCAGCGCCCGCGAGCCACCGGGGACGAGTGACGCCACGATGTCACCAGACCCTTGACGCGTCAGACGGCTCGTGTATGCATCCGCGCCCCGCGCCGGCCAACCCGCAGCGCGGCACGTCGCAACGAACCACGAGTTGAGTCGATCATGAGCGTGCACCCGCTGGTCAAGAAGGTTGAAGAAGCCGAGTATCGGACGGCGAAGGGCCTCGAGGCACTCGATCCGTTCCATCCGGGAGACACGGTGCGCGTCCATGTCCGGATTGTCGACGGCGAGAAGGAGCGAATCCAGGCCTACGAAGGCGTGGTCATCGCGCTCGGCGGTTCGGGCAACCGCCGCGTCTTCACGGTTCGCAAGGTGAGCTACGGCTTCGGGGTGGAGCGCGTCTTCCCCTTCCACAGCCCCCGCGTCGCGCAGGTCGAGGTTGTCCGCAGGGGGCGCGTCCGCCGTGCCAAGCTGCACTACCTCCGCGGCCTTGCAGGCAAGGCCGCTCGCATCACCGAGAAGCGCGACTTCTGAGTCGCGGTTCCGTTGGCGGACTGACGCTCCCGCGCTAGACTGGACACGTGCGGGTCAGGTCCATCAGCTTCAAGGGCTCCGTGCCCGGCAGTCCCTCCCTCGCCTTGTCCATCGACGAGGCGTGGACGCAAGCCTCGTTACCGGCCGCGGTAGCTCCTCTGGTGCCAGCTGTGGTCCTGTCCTGTCTGTTCCCCGACAGTGCGGCCACCGACGATCTGGTGCTGCTCTGCGGGGCCGATCCCGCCTTCAGGTGGCGCGTCCTCATCGATATCGAGGGGTCGCGCATCCGCGTGTCCCGCGGTCTGCCGAAGGACACCGTGCAGCTCGACGAGCTCGGCGTCGGTGCCAGGAGCTCGACGGTTGCGGTCGGTGCTGCCGACGTGCAGGCTTGGCTTGGCGCCAGGCTGATCCGACACTCGATGCAGAGTGCGCGGGCTGCGCAGTTTGCGGTCTGCGCCGCCACCGGCCCTGGAGACGGTCAGGCTTCGGCGGGCCCGCCCGGCGCGGAGAACAGCGGGTTCGGCGTCACGCTCGTGTCGCACACGGAGTTCCTTGAGGGTTCGAGCGCCGGAGCCTCGTCTGACATCCCCGACGACCCGGGCGAGCTCGCGGCGGCGCTCCGGCGTGCAAGGCTCGTCGATGCGCTCGACGCCCAGAGACAGGGGCTGCAGGAGCGCCTTGATGAGCTCGAACGACGGATTGACGTCGATGGAGAAGCCGCCGAGCTCGACCGAAACCTCGACGAACTCCAGCGATTGCCTGAGCCCCGGGAGCTGACCACCGAGGAGGCCGCGCTGCTGGCCTCGCCCGGTGAGGTCGCAGAGGCCTTCGAGCGGCGGTCGATGGAGCTCGAGTCAGACCTCGCGGCAGTGCTCCGATCGCTACAGCAGGCGAGGCCGAACCCGCTGTTGACCTGGATCCCGGTGGCGCTCGGCGTGGCGGGCGCACTGGCGCTGACGCTGTCCGCGGTGTTCGGTGGCCGCGAGCAGGCAAGGTGGCTCTTTGTCAACGCGGCGCTCCTCGCCGTGTCGCTGGTTGGCGGACTCCGGTGGATCGATGCGGTCGAGGCGTCTGGGCGCGTGCAGCGAAAGGTCAATGCCGTTCGCAAGCGCCTCGATGCGAATACGGCGGAGCGCCAGCGCATGGGTGAGCGGCTCGCAGCCCTCAAGCGCGACTTCGGCGTGAACTCGGTTGAGGAGCTCGACCGGCTTCGGGAGCGGCGAGCCTACCTGACGCGGCGGGTCGAGGAGCTTCGCCTGACGCAGGTCGATCGCGACGCGTCGAGCGAGCAGGGCCGACTGCGACGGGCCCGGCAGGTCGCCAAGGCGCTCGCCGACGAGCTCTCGCGGCTGCGCGGTTCGGTCGGGGACCAGGCTACCGCTGCGTTCGAGATCGAGCGGAGACTCGCAGCGATTGGAGTCGACCCGGTGTCTGCCATCTGGAGCGGTGCCGTTCCCGACGATGCCAGCCAGGGGTCGCGGCAAGACCTTGCCGAGGCTGCGGCCCTGTCCGGCCTCGCCGGCGATGGTGGTCCCGAGCCCGAGCTGGTGTCGGTCTGGAGCCGGGTTTCGGAGGCGCTGCTGGGACGGGCCGCCGAGGTATCGATGTCACCGGCGGGGACGATCACCATCGACCAGCGTCCCTTCGATAGGGCCGATGCGGTGACCCGGCGGCTTGTGATCGAGGCGTTTCGGGTCGCCATGGCGATCCTGGTCGCGAAGCGGACCGCCAGCGCCGCCGCGGCGCTGCTTGTCCGGGTGCACCTGCTGAGGCACCTCGACGCTGCTGCTGCAGCCCGCGTCCGTGAGTTCTACGCCGGACTCTCGGGGAGGTTCCAGGTCATCGCCATCGAGGCGGGGCGCTGACGTGGCGCGAGGCGCCGAGGGTGCGGTGGCCCGCTTCGTCGCCCTCCGGGCGCATGACCTCGCGCTGCTCGGGCCGGGTGTCGAGTGGCTCGTCGGGGTCGACGAAGTTGGCCGCGGGCCGCTGGCGGGGCCGGTCTGCGCGGCCGCCGTACTGGTCGGCCGCGCGGGGATCGAGCGACTCGAGGCCGACGACTCGAAGCGGCTGGAGCCCACGCTGCGGGAGGGACTCGCGACGTCGATCCGGGACAGCGTCATGGCGCACGCGCTCGGGTGGCGAACGGCGCGCGAGATCGACGAGGCCAACATCCTGGCCTGCAGCCTGGCTGCCATGCGCGACGCCGTCGAGGCGGTCACACGGGGCCTCGATCCTTCGAGGATCCTTGTGCTGGTCGACGGCAACCGCCCGATCCCCGCGTTCAGGTACGCCCAGCGGACCGTCGTCGGGGGAGACGGCGCGAGCGTCGTGATCGCCGCCGCTTCGGTGCTGGCCAAGGTCGCCCGCGATGCGCTGATGGAGGAACTCGACGCGGCGATGCCAGGCTACGGGTTCGCCGAGCACAAGGGGTATCCGACGGCGCGACACCTTGCCGCGCTCACGGCGCTTGGGGCGAGCCCAGAACATCGCCGGACGTTCGCGCCGGTCCGGAGGGTCATCGAGAACGAGGCGACGCAACAGCGGCTCGCATTTGGCCGAATGGCAGAACAGGAGGGGCTGCCAGGAGGTCGGAGTTGGATCCAAGGAACGCAGACGGGGCGCGCGGCGAGGCGATCGCGGTCGAGTACCTGACGACGAGGGGCCTTCGTGTGATCGCACGGAATGTGAGGTATCGAGTCGGCGAGCTCGACATCGTGGCTGAGGACGAAGGAGCGCTGGTCTTCGTCGAGGTGCGGTCAAGGAACCGGCGCAACGGGCCCCGGGCCGAGGACACGGTGACGTTTGCGAAGCAGTGGAAGCTGTCGCGGGCAGCGCGGATGTACTGGGCGCGGTACCGGGGAGCGTGTCGCCACGCCCGGTTCGACGTGGTGGCCGTAGACCTGACCAGCAGCAGGGTGGTGGGCTACCACCGGGCTGCGTTCGAACTCCGGGGGGAGTAGGGCCTTAGCGCGCGGCGCTGTCGTAGGTCGCCTGCGGCACGCAGAAGCCGGCTGCGCTCCCGGGGGCGACGACGCAGACTGCGTCGCCGCCGCACGAGTCGGAGCCGGGGGCGCAGTTCTCCGTGCAGAAGTCCTCGGAGCCGAGGTAGCGGGCGCAGA
>JBILLP010000438.1:0-3543 GCA_044376025.1 Bradymonadia bacterium | reverse complement strand
GAAGCGCGAGACCTCTGCCGCAAGGCCGGCCGGGTCGATGCCGAGCGCGACGGCGAGCTGGTTGAGGGTCTCCGCGCGGGTCACGAACTCGGGCGGCTTCATGCCGGGCACCGACGTGATGAAGAGGTACTTGTCGAGGAACTGCTGGTCGACGATCAAGAAGGCCGGAAGGTTCTTCGGCCCATAGGCGACCGGGTCCCAGTCGAAGAAGGGCTTCATCATGTCGTTGTAGTTGTGGGCCTCGTTGGTGAAACGGCGGCCCGACCTGTTGACGACGATGCTGTGCGGAAGCGCCCGGACGGCGAAATCGCCGCGATGCAGCTGCCGGCCCTCGTACTGCTCGCCCGGGACGTCGATGCTCGGGCACCACCAGGCCTCGTTCATGTTTGCCAGGTCGGCTCCCTGCGCCATGGCCATGCGGAGGCCGTCGCCGGTGTTGGTGACGGGGCTGTTGGGATGGGTCGGGATGCCGGTGAGGAAGGCCGCGGCGAGCGCAGCGTCCCACTCGAAGCCGCCCGTGGCCAGGACGACGCCCTTTCGAGCCTGGATCAGCGACTCACCCGCCTTCGAGGTCACCTTGACGCCGATCACACGGCCTGAGTCGTCGGTGACGAGCTCCTGCGCGCGGGATTCCAGGCGGGGCGGAACACCACGGTCGAGACAGGCCTTGAGCAGCCGCCCGATCAGGCTGGCACCGCCGCTGACCTTGCCCTGCTTGAAGCGCTTTCCGAGCTCTGCGTAGGGCAGCGACAGCGGGCTCGAGAAGACACCCCAGCTCGTGGCCTCGACGACCGTCATCGGGGTACCGCCGAAGATCGGGCTGCGACGGAGCTTCTCCTTCCACTCCCCGAGGTCGTTGGTGTCGAAGAGCTCGGTCTCGAGCGAGCGTGCGCCCGGCTTCCCCCCCGGGTGCTCCGGGTGGTAGTCGGCGTAGTTCGGGACAGCCTGGAACTTGACCGGCGTCTTCGACTCGAGGTGCGCGAGCATCTCGAGCGCGCTGTCGAGGAAGACACCGAGCAGTGACTCATCGGCACGCCCGGCGGCGATGAGCCTGATGTAGCCGAGCGCCTCGTCACGCGAGTCGCCGACACCGGCGCCCGGCATGTGCGGGTTGTTCGGGACCCAGACGACCCCGCCCGACACGGCGGTGGTCCCGCCGACGCGGTCTGACTTCTCGAGCACGACCACGCGGGCGCCCGTGTCATGCGCAGAGATGGCCGCGACGAGCCCGGCACCGCCGGTACCCAGCACCACCACGTCGGCGATCTCGGTCCACTTTGGACCCTTCTTTGCGAATCCGAACATCTCGGTCACCTCTGCCACGGATTGCGGCGGTACGGTTCAGTCGAAGCAGCCCTGTCGATCAGAATCAGCCAGCCCGTCAGACGGCGGTCTCCGCGGCGTGCTGGGCAGCCGCGTATCCCCACGCCATGCCGCGCAGGTTCGACAATCCGCTCTGGTAGCCGGCGCCGGTGTCGAGCGGCGCGGCGGAGTTGCCGGCGGCATAGAGCCCGGGGATCGCATGCCCGCGGACATGGACGACGCGACCATGCTCGTCGGTACGCAGGCCGACGGCATTGATCGCCGCGCCGACGGGCTCGAGCCTGACGCCGTAGAAGGGCGCGCGGGTCAGCGGCGCGAGGTTCGGGTTTGGCAGGTCGCGGTCGCCCGTCATCATGGCTGCCCACGGGTAGGTTCCTCGCCCGAAATCGTCGTCTACGGCGCGGTCGGCCATCGCATTGAAGCGGCGGAGCGTCGCCTCGAGGCCCCCCCCGTCGATGCCGAGCTTCTCTGCGAGCTCGCGCGGCGTGTTCGCGCGGGCGACCACCGCCTCGGGGAGCTCCATGCCGGGCAGGTAGGTGCCGAAGCAGTACTTGTCGCGAAAGTTCTGGTCGAAGATCAGGTAGGGTGGAAAGTTGGGCTGCGTCTGCCGCTTGCCGTCCCAGTGGCGGACCTTGGGCAGGTACTCCTTGTAGAAGGCCTCGTCGCAGAAGCGTTCGCCCTTGGCATTCACCCAGATGGCGTGGGGGTAGCCGCCCTCCCAGGAGGCGCGCCAGAGCGGCTTGCCGTCGTGCTCCTCGCCCGGGATCTGGAAGCCGAAGAACATGCCGAGGTTCATCGAGGGCACGCCCGCGATCGCGGCCCCGACCTCTCCGCCGAGCACGAGGTTGTCGCCCTCGACCGAGGGCTGGACCATGGAGTTCCAGCGGGGCAGCAGTTCGTACGAGGGCGCGACGTCGGGGCGCCAGTCGTAGCCGCTCATCGCGATGAGCACGCCCCGCCGAGCCCGGATCCGGACAAGGTTCCCCGATTGCCGGGCCACGACCCCGACCACACGGCCCTGCTCGACGATGAGCTGCACGGCGGCGGCATCGAGGTGCACGGGGATGCTGCGGTCGATCATGGCCGCCTTCAGCAGGTAGCCCATCATGCCGGGTCCGAAGCCACGGATGTCCTTGCGGATTCGCGAGGCCATGGTCTTGAAATCCCACGTCATGATCTTCGAGAGGCTTCCCCACGCGAAGAGCTCGTCGTGGGTGATGCCCATGGGCACGTGGGGCGTCAGGTAGGTCTGCTTCTGGTGGGGTCCGAGCTGGGCACCTTCGAAGAGTTCGACCTCGAGGTAGCGTCCGTGGGCGGCGGTGCCGGGCGCGTGCGGATGGTAGTAGTCGGGAAAATTGCGGATGGTCTTCCACCGCACACCACACTTCTCGTCGAGGTAGTGCGCCGCGATGGGTCCGAGCTCAAAGAGGCGGCGCGCAAGGGCCTCGCTGCCATAGCCTGCGGCGAGGAAGCGCAGGTAGGCCCACGCTGCGGCGGGGTCGTCGGGAGCGCCCTCGCGATCCATGACGTGGTTGCAGGGTACGAAGACCTCTCCGCCGGAGTAGGCAGAGACGCCGCCGGCCTTGTGGGCCTTCTCGAGCACGATCGTCTTGAGACCGGCGTCGTGGGCGGCGAGCGCTGCGGTGATGCCCCCGATGCCTGAACCGCACGAGATGAAGTCAACGTCGAGGTCCCACTGCGAACCGAGGTGAAACATGGACCAACCGCGCGGCATGACCGCCCGTCGGCATGACGGGGGAGCTGACGATTGAAACGTGTTCTAGTCCGAAGGTCAAGGCGCGTCTGCGGGTGTGGGGCTCGCGCGGGAGTCACGCCATGGACCGCGCCGCCACCCCGCCCTGGCCTACCCCGCCGACCGCTGCGCCTCGACCCTGCGCCGGATCTCCGCGCGGAGCGCGCTGGGTGACTTGATGGCATCGAGACCGGCGACGCCATCGGTTCCGAGCAGGTCTCGGGCAAGGGCGAGGAACTCCGCCCGCGCCCGGAGCGCGGCCCGTGCTTCTCCGCGCGCCTCCCCAGCGGCCTCCCCAGCAGCACGCGCGTGCTTGACGGCTTCGGCGAATCCCCGCGTACGCTCGGGCTCGGTGGCAGGCAGCTGTTCCATGGCAAAGCTCCATCGAATGGCGTCCTTGAGGACAGCCGGAATCATAGGGTCATCTTCGAACGCAGAAAAGCGCTCCGAGGCCTCGTCGTCGTCTT
>JBILLP010000439.1:0-3543 GCA_044376025.1 Bradymonadia bacterium | reverse complement strand
ACGCTGCCAGCGTCGAGCTCTTTGGCTCCGAGACGCCCACCAAGAAGCCCCTGGGCCTCATAGCGATCATGCTGCTGACGCTGCTGGTGGTGGCGCTTGGATTCGGCGGCTGGTTCGGGTGGCAGCACTACCAGAAGCTTCGCAATCCCAAGATGTACTTCATCAACGCGTTCGACGTGCCGATGAAGGTCAAGATTGGCGACCAGACCATCGAGCTGAAGGGCCGTGAGTTCGACTCCCGCGTCATGGTGCCCGGCTCGTACGACCTCGCTGTGACCGACGGCTCCGGCAACCAGATCGCCACCGAGAAGGTCGACGTGCCGGAGTTCACCGACGTCGTCGCCTACAACATTGGCGGTGTCGCGCTGCTGCGTGAGAGCACCGTGACGTTCAGGAAGGACCGCTCCGTCAAGACCGACCCTGAGGAGGTCTCGTCGCCGCTCGGAGAGACCTTCATCACGCGCGACGATGTCGAGTGGTCGTTCGAGTCGCCCACCAAGGAGATCTCGGTGCGCGGAACGCCTCCGCCCACAACCGAGAGGCAGAAGTTCTTCGGCTTCCCGGGCCAGCTCGACTCGCAGGTCCCGTGGCAGTGGGAGGGCACCGTCGGCTACCTGCTCGTGTACCAGCAGAAGCCGGCTGAGGCGCTCAAGGCCTTGCTGAAGGTTGCCTCGATCGACAGCAAGAACTCGCGCATCCGGACAGCGGCCCACAAGATCTGGGCGAACTGCACGACGTACAAGGACTTCCCCTTCGTGACCGATCCGAAGTGCGGCTCCTTCCTTGACCTGGTCGGGATTGCCGTGAAGTCGGGCCAGTTCGAACCGGAGCCGCCCGCTCCGCCGGTCGACGTCGTCAACGGCAGCGGCGAAGCCGCAGCTCCCCAGCAGTAACCCGCCTGGGAGCCCAGGTCGCCGCGCCGCGACCGAGGCTCCGAACCTGAGGCCCCCCCAGGCCTCTCGACCCTCAGGGCCCAAGCCTCGAGAGGTCACCCCTTGCCCATGCGAGGTCGCTCAGCGCCTGTGCGTAGAGGGCCTCCGAGACTGCAGCGGCCAGATGGGCCTGCGCAGACTGCTGCCGCGCCGTCTCGACATCGATTCCGCTGACGGCGCCCTCCTGCCACGCGAGGACCGTGCGCTCGAGCACCCTCGACGCAGCCTCGCGCTCCGACTGCGAGAGTTCGACGACCCGCCGCTGCGACTCGATGCGAACCTCTGCAGACCGCACCTCTGCCTCGGCATCGCGGATGACCTTGCGGGCATTCTCCTGCTCAGCCGACGCTCGGCGCGAAGCAGCCTCTGCCTCGCGGTACCGCGCCCCGCCGTCGAACAGGTCCCATGTCCCCACGACCGCGACGTTCCAGCGGACGGCGTCGCCGCCGAAGTCGGTCTCGCGGGTGCCCGTGACCTGCGCCTGGAACGCAACCGTTGGAAGCCCTGATCGGAGCGCCGCCTGCCTGAGCGCAAGCTCGGTGTCAGCACCTAGCTGAGCCGCCCTGACGTCGGGGCGTGCTGCCAGCTGTGGCTCGCCCGTCGGCACCGCGGGCGTCGGGTCATCGACGACCTCGAGGTCACCGCCAAGTCCCGTGAGAGTGCGGAGTGCCTCGAGCGCGAGGAGATGCTGCGCACGGGCCGACTCGAGTTCGCGCGACGCGCGCGACACGCCAAGCTCCGCGAGGTCGAGCTCAAGCGCGGAGCCGGCGCCGGCGCTCTGGCGGGCTCGGGCTCGCTCCCGCTGCGCCGTGGCGACCGCGAGCGACCTCTCTGCGATCTCGCTGGCCTGCCGCGAGATCACCGCCTGCGTGAAGAGGCCGTCGACGCCGCGGGCGAGCATGTACCGGATGACCTCGAGCCCGGCCTCGGTCCGCTCGACTCCGCTTGTCGCGGCCGCGGAGAGGGGGCGCAGCGTCGGCACGAAGATCGGCTGCGTGGCAGTCAGCGAGCCGCGGGCGTCGTAGCGGTTCTGCGCGACGATGCTGGTCCCGGGCGCGGTCACGAGCGGGGTTGGATCGGGGAAGTCGACGTTGAGGGCTTCGGCAACCCCCGACAGCGCATTGAGGTAGGGCGCGAGCGGGGCGTACGGGTTGCCGAACTCCAGTGCGGTCTCCTTGTCGTTCATGATGAGCGCACCCTGCGCCGCGACACGCGGCATCCATCCTGCCCTGACGCGCTCGACATCTGCCCTCGCCGCCTCGATGCGATGCCTGATGCCGGCGATGTCGGGGCTCGACCGCAGCGAGGCCTCGATCGCTTCGCGGCGGGTCAGCGGCTCGGCGCCCGCCGACGCGGAGGCAAGCAGGAGGGGAATGAGGGCGAGGGCTCCAACCCGGGAGCGACGTCGAGGACTCGGCATGTCGACACTCATATGGAGGTGACTGGCGCGAAGGCGTCAGTCCTGGACAGGAGGTGTGTCGGCCGTGGCATCGGCCGCCACGCCGCGAAGGAACAGCGCGAGCCAGGTCGCAAGGAAGGCCTCGTCCGAGGTGTCCGGGTCGTCGTGCAGCACGGAGCTGAAGCCGGCCCGGATCTGGAACCATCCCTCGACCGCCGCGATGAAGGAGGCGATCACGTACGACGGCGAGACGTCAGGCCTGACCAGGCCGCGACGCTGCGCCACCTCGATCCAGCGCGCACCGAGCCGGATCACGTCACAGCCGGCCTCGGTGGCGCCCTCATCACCCTCGATCCGGACCCACTGCATCAGCCGCACAACGCGCGGACGCTGCTGCAAGAAGCGAAAGTACATCTCGATGGAGTCGCGGAGCAGGGTTGCATCCGGCTCCCGCGTCTCGAGCAGCCTGGTCTGGGCCGCGAAGAACTCGTCGAGCCCCCTCGCCTTGGCGGCCCGCCAGAGGTCGACCTTGGAGCCGAAGTGGTGGTGAATCAGGCTCTTGGTCACCACCGCGCGCCGCGCGATGTCCGAGATGGACACCGCCGCGAATCCCGACGCAGCGAAGAGTTCTTCGGCGGCATCGAGGATTGCGTTCCGGGTTGCTTCGGGGTCAAGGGTCCGAATCGACATAGATTGGCCGGTCGGTCAGTTTGGTCGATCGGCCGATAGTTTGCCCCGTTGTGCCCGTCAAGCGGGCCGGCACGCCGATTCGCGGTTGCATGGCAGTCGGGCGGCTGGGTATCCTCACGGACTGCCCGGGCACGCTGGCCGCCCAACAGGCAGATCACCTGAGGTTCGACATGTCGCTCTACAGCCTTTGCTCCGTGGCGGAGTTCGAGAACGCGCTCCGGGATCCTGAGCAGCAGTCCATCGACGTCCGCGAGGTCGCGGAGTGGAACGACGCCCACGTCGTCGGTGCCACGCTCGCGCCACTCTCGGAGCTGCCCGTGCATCTCGCCGGGTTGTCCCGGGCGAAGCCGGTCTGGGTGCTCTGCCGGTCAGGCATGCGGGCCCAGCGTGCGGCGCAACACATGGTCGCCGAGGGCTTCAGCGATGTCCGCGTCGTCGAGGGCGGGATCCTGGCATGGGCCGAGTCGGGGCGCGAGGTGGTCAGGGGCGCATGAGCGGGTTGTGCCGGGCTCGCGATGTGCA
>JBILLP010000440.1:0-3543 GCA_044376025.1 Bradymonadia bacterium | reverse complement strand
GCTGATCGGCAGGCCCTACATCAGCGTCGTCTTCATGGACATTCCGGGTGTGGTCACGTCGGCGAACATCATCGTCAACCAGGCCACGCTGTCGATGAAGTGCACCTGTCAGGGGGAGCGCGTCGCGACGAAGTCGACCACGGGCACCTTCACGGCCAACGTCGTTCCGTCGCAGAAGATCGCCATGTCACCGATCCCTGACCCGGTCGTCGTGAAGATGGGAACCTGGAGCATCGTGCTTCCGGGCCAGTTCAAGACGACAACATCATGACCGACCCCGCCTCAGGCCGTGACGGCCGGGCCCCGTCGCCCCGTGGTCGCACCACCGACGCCCAGGCGGCGCGTCGGTCGACTCGCGGAGACACGACAGGGCAGGCGGCGTCATCGGCGAGCGCTGCGGTCGGGCCGCGCCCGGCCCTCGCTTCGCCGCCCGCGGGCGTGCCCGGGCCCGGCTCGCCCGCCGCGCGCGTCCAGCCGCCCGCCCCGGCCCAGTCCCCGGGTGCGGCACGAGCACAGGCGCTGCCCAGGCCGGCGGTCGAGCCGGTGCAGTCGATCGACGACTACCTGCAGCAGGCATTGCCGAGGCCAAAACCCGCCAAGCGTGTGGTGCCTCGAGCTGCCGCCGTGCCCGTGACGGCCCCCGGGGTCGACCGTCCCCCGCAGACCGGCGACTCGAGGCCCGGGATGCTCGCCGGATTGTCGCTCTCTGCGGTGCTCGGCATGGCGGTCCTCGCGGGTGGCATGTACGCCATGATTCCGGCAAAGCCCGCATCGGCCGCCGAGCTGCGCTGGGAGGACCTGAACCAGGCCGAGCGCGAAGCCTTGCTGAAGACAGCATCAGCGGCCGACCCGGCCGAGGTGGCTCGGCGCGAGGCGGCCCTTCGAGCGCTCGGCGGGGAGGGGCGAGGCGATCAACTCGTGAGGCTTGCCCAGGGCATGCGGGCAGACCTCGTGGCGCGACGGCGACTCGCCCCGTGCAGCGGCAAGTTCGTCGGCGCTCCCGGTGGCGAGGCCATCTGCCTTCCCTATCTGACAGCTTCGATTCCCGGTCAGGCCTCGACCTGGAACTGGGAGGAGGTTTACCCGATCTCCAAGGGGACGCCGCAGGGCGGCAAGCTCTTGAACGGCATCCCGATGCGCGACGACCCCACCGACCCGTGGACGGTTCGGCGTCACAACGCGGCGAATCGCTGGGGTACGCTCAACACGGTCTCGACACTCGTGGCCGCCTATCGAGCCACCGCACTCAAGTACCCGGGGAGGTTGAAGCCTGAAGTCTGGGACCTCTCGGACCGAGACGGAGGGCAGCTCAAGTCGCATGTCAGCCATCAGTCCGGGCGCGATGTCGATCTCGGATACTTCAAGCGCATGGCTGCACCCGGGTTGCGCAAGCCTGCGGCTCAGCCATGGTGTGAGAAGACGAAGGCCGTCTGGACCGGGGCGTCGTCGATGTGCGTCGGCTCCGCGGCAGGAAGCTTCGACATTGAGCGCCAGTGGGAGTTCTCGGCGAACCTTCTGGCGTCGGGGAAGGTCGAGGCCATGTGGGTCGACGCCGATCGCTACCGCTGCCTCAAGGCCTACGCCCAGGCGTGCGAGGAGACCGCGGCGCTGGTCAGTGAGGCCTTCGGTGACCGCTCCGTGCGCGGCGCGTTCGGCACCGGCGAAGAGGGCCACGGCTCGCACGTGCACGTCCGGTTTCGATGCGACGAGGCTGACACAGCCTGCGCTTCGAGCTCGAGCGCAGACCGGACCAAGGGTCTGGTCATCGACCGAGACGCCGAAGAGGGCTCTGGCGCCGCCGAGCTGCATGCGTGCGTCGAAGGCTACGAGGCCCGGGGTGTGGCGCTCGAGGTGGGTGCGTGGTGCTGCGAGGAGTCGAGCCGGTCGGAGCCGGAGTGGCCTTCACAGTGCGAGGGGAGTGGAGGTCAGCCATGAGCGCCCTGCAGCTCGCGAGGCAACGGGCCAGTACGGCGACCTGCGTGGCGGAGCGGGCTGAGGAGGCGTCTCGCCTGCTGAGGGTCCGTGACGCCGCCGCCGCGGCCGAGCTGTCACCCGAGCTGCGGGCCGGCTCCAGCCGCCGGCCGGGCCCCGCCGTTGCCCTGCTCAAGGCAGCGCCGCTCCGGCTCCGGGACGAGAGGCACCGAAGCGACGCTGTCGTGCCGCGCGAACGCCGCGATCACCTGCGAGAGCTGCAATTTGGCGCTTTCGCACTCGGCGAGGTCGCGCTATCCTCCAACCATCTCCTGCAACATCGAAGACGCCGCTGCGTGCTCCCGGGCGCGGCGGGGCGACCCGCGTCGTGCACAATGCCGCTACCACGAGGCTTGACCATGCTGAAAGAATCGATCGAGAACATCTGCTGCTTTGGCGCCGGGAACGACGTCGGCCGTCGCGCCGCATCAAGGCCGACTCGCTGGTTGAAGGCGATGGTCTTCGCCGCGACGCTGTGGGTTTGCGGCGCCGCGAGCGCGCATGCGGCTTGCACGAGCCGCGAGCTGCTCAGCGACGAGCTCATCGGATGCATGGATGACCCCAGGTCGTCTCAGTGCGCCTCGCTTGCCAACGCTGTCGTGCAACGGAGCCGAGAGTGCGCAACAGGACGAGACAGCTCCGTGACGCTCGAAGACTACGGAGCGTGGGCGGAGTCGTCGCTCGACGCTCTCGCGGCCTGGGCGACGCGCAGTGGTGCCGATGATGACCGGGTCCTCTATCGTCGCGCAGTCTCGGCCTTCAGGCCCGGCAGACTGACCCTGGCCGACGCATCGGTCCCCGATGCGGTGTGCCGCCATGTGGGTCGCCACGTGAACGAGCTTCTCGGTCTCGGCAACACGCGGGCCACGATCGAGAGGGTCGTTAGAGCAGACCGCGCGGTATCCGACATTCTTCAGGAGTGCGCCTGTACGTCTCAATTCCTCGATCAGGTCCTCGTTGACTGCGACGCCCGCGCAGTCCAGAGTTCGGCCCAGTGCGAGTCGCTGGCCGAGGCCTCGGCGGTCGCGTCTCGGTTCTGCTGGAGTCCACCAGGGGACCAGACAGGCGCCGCTCCCAGAGTTCGACCGGTTGATGACACGGAATGGAGGGAGTTTCGCGCTGTGTGGCTTGGCAGCGCAGACGGCAGCGACGACAGCGGCGGCGTGCTGACATCGGTGCGCCAGACGGGCATGTTGCCGCTGGCGGCGGCGCTGGTCGCGTGGCGCAGCGACGGCAACGTGACCGTCAGACCCGAAGGCGCTGGTCGCGTGGGGCGCGAGCTCAAGGACGCGCTTCGCAGTCAGGACAATGCGAACCTGCTGGAACAGTACCTCTACAGCATGGGTCGGAGCCGGGATTGGAACGCGCTCATGGGGCAACTCGAGGCTGCTGCAGGGGTGGTCGACCTGCCCCGCTGCGATGTCACGAGCGGGCCGAACGAGTGCCGGCAGCCGAGACCGAGTGACGTCATCTTCGTGGCGGGCGACAACGTTGGTCACGGCGATGGCGAAGCCGGGGCGGGTTCGAACGTCGGGCCTGTAGTCCTCACGTTCCTGGGTGTGGCCGCTTTTG
>JBILLP010000050.1:0-11081 GCA_044376025.1 Bradymonadia bacterium | reverse complement strand
CAACACCGTGATCATGCTCGTCGTCGAGCGCGGTCCCGAGGGCTGGCGGGTGGTCACCGACGAGGCTGAGATCACCCGCGTCTCGCAGGGCCTCGACCAGCACGGCCTGCTCTTTCGCGAAGGCCTGGAGCGCACCGCTGAGAAGCTGTCAGAGATGGCGGAGACCGCATCGTCGTACATGGTTGACCATGTCGTCGCGACCGGGACTGCGCCCTTCAGGCGTGCCCGCAACGGCGCGGAGGCCGCCGCCGAGCTGTCTCGCGTCATCGGGGCGCCCCTCGACGTGGTGACCGGCGAGCATGAGGCGAGGCTGTCGCTGCTCGCAACGCGGGGTTCGTTCCCCGGGCTCGGCGACGCCTGGATTGTCGACATCGGCGGCGCGTCGACCGAGGTCATCCTCTCGCGCGCGGACGGCTCCCACGAGGTCGTGAGCATCGACGTCGGCTCGGTGCGGCTCACGGAGCGCTGCGTGACGCGCGACCCGATCCCGCCGGAGGAGCGTGACCGCATCGAGGCAGAGGTCGCATCGGCGCTCGACCGCGCAGGTGTTTCGAGCCGGGGACTCACGCTGCCGCTGGTGGGAGTGGCGGGTACGGTCACGTCGCTCGCGCAGATGTCGCTCGAGCTCGAGGCGTACGACGCGGAGCGGGTGCACGGCCACCACCTCGCGCTCGGTGAGCTGCTGCGGCTCGAGACCGCGCTGTTCGCGCTGACGTTGAGGCAGCGGGTGGCGCTGCCGGGCATGCCGGCCAAGCGGGCCGACGTGCTGCCGGCGGGGGCGACCCTGCTTCGGCTGCTCGCCGTGCGTCTCGGTGTCGACGAGGTGATCGTCAGCGACCGTGGCATCCGCTGGGGTCGCCTGTTCGAGCGGTTCGGGGTCTGAGATGGC
This sequence comes from Bradymonadia bacterium, assembly GCA_044376025.1. Classification (GTDB taxonomy): domain Bacteria; phylum Myxococcota_A; class Bradymonadia; order REDH01; family REDH01; genus JBILLP01. The sequence continues at coordinate 10,192 of JBILLP010000050.1, read as the reverse complement.
ACCGGGCATCGCATCGGCGTGGCGCCGCGAGATGGAGTCGGCCCGGGAGTCGCGCCGCGCGGGGCTGACCTACTGGGAGCAGCGTCGCGAGAGCCGGGTGCTCGTCGTCGCAGCGGGTCGCGGCGTCGACCTCGAGGCGGCCGACCTGCTTCGCTGTGTCCGTGAGCATCTGCGCGCGATGCCGTCACGCCCGCTCGACCATCTCGACCTGGTGGTCGTTGGGAGCGGCCTCTCGCCCGAGGCCGCAGCGCGGCTGACGGCGCTGGTGCGCGAGTATGCCCGCGAGCTCTGCGTGCTGCTCGGCGGCACCGCGGGTGCCGGCGAGACGCTGCTTGCGGCCGGCGCCGATGCGGTCTGGATGCAGCCCGCCGCGGCGCTGACCTCGCTGCTGCCGGCTGAGCCCGACCGCCAGGTCGAGGGGCTGTGCGCGCTGCTCGCGTCCGCGCCGGCGTGGGAGCCTGAGACCTGGCGGACGCTCCTGTCGTCTGCCGATGCCGCGACGGTCGGCCGCGCCCAGCACCGGTTCGACCGGTCGCGCCGCCTGCTCGAGGAGCAGGCGCGCTCCCGGCTGCATCCGCCCGATGAGGAGGAGGTCCGGGCGCTGTTCACGACGCTGACGCGCTGGGTAGGCGGGCCGGGCGAGTTCGTGTCGCGCTGGCAGGCACGCGGGATCGGGGCGTTGGCGCTGCTGATGCCCACCCACGAGGATGAGGAGGTCGCGGGCGAGCTGCTCCGGGCGTACGACCCGGTGCTGCAGGGCCACCTGCGCGAGGGCGCGGGCTGCGCGCTGATCGAGTCGGTGGGACGCGTCGACGGGCATGAGGCGGCGCCGGGCGAGTGGCAGCTCGGCGGTGGCTGGGCCTGCTGGCCCGACCAGGGCATGCAGTGACTCCGGTCGCACCGGTCGCCGCTGCCACGATCGTGCTGACGCGCGGCAGCGGGCCCCAGACCGAGGTACTGCTCGTGCGCCGGCATAGCCGCTCGGGGTTCATGGCCGACATGTTCGTCTACCCCGGGGGCAAGGTCGATGCCACCGACGCGCTCCATGCCGGGCAGTTCGGGGCGTCGCGGGTGCCGGGAGAGGCGCTGGCGGCTGCCGTGCGCGAGACCTTCGAGGAGGCGGGCCTGCTGCTGGCGGCGACCGCGGCGGGCGCGCCGGCCGATGCGGCCGCCGTCGACGCCGTGGCCGCGTCGGTCGCTGCGGGTGAGGCGTTTGCCGCAGCCCTCGCGCGGGCGGGGCTTCGGGCCGACACCGCCTCGATCGGCGCGTTCGCGCGGTGGGTCACCCCGGTGGTCGAGTCCCGCCGGTTCGACACCTGGTTCCTGATCGCGGAGGCTCCCGCCGGACAGCAGGCCCGTGCCGACGGGCGCGAGATCACCGAGCACCGCTGGGGGAGGCCGGCCGACCTGATCGAGGCCTACCAGGGCGGTGCCTTCGACCTCTCGCCGCCGACCTTCTACACGCTGTGTGACCTCGCCGCGCTGTTCGGGTCGGAGCAGGCGGTGTGGACGTGGGCGCAGGCGCAGTCGCTCGAGCCGATCCTGCCGCTCCTGGAGTTCGCCGAGGTTCCCCGGCTCCTGCTGCCCGGAGACCGGGAGTACCCCGCGCCGGTGCCGGTCGCCGGCCCGAGCCGCATGGTGATCGAGCAGGGGCGGTGGCGCCGCCTCGATGTCCGGGGAGCGGGTGCCGAGACGGCGCCGGGCTAGTTCGTGCGGTCGCGGGCCACGCCCGCAGTGTACCCGGCGGCGCGGTTGCGCTTGAAGAAGTAGGCCAGCCGGGTCGACTTGGAGCGCGCGTCAGGGGTCACGAGCACGCTCACCAGCTCCCAGCCGTGCTGCCCGATCGTCTGGATCGAGACGTCGCGGTAGAGCGTCTGGTCGTAGTGGTCGAAGAAGGTGACGAGCTCGGGTTGCTCCATCGACGCGTAGCCGTGGATGTAGTCCCAGACGGCCTTTTCCATGTCAGACTCGGGGTTCGGGTGCCCTCCCGCTGGCTTGGTCGGCCCGGCCGGGGGGATGCCAGTATGCTCCGGGCCGTGGCAGGGCGCAACCTCGAAGCCGAGCCCGCGCCACCGGGCCACGGCCCGGGGGCAGTCGCGAGAACCCCTGGCCCGCGGACTGAGGCGGGGGGCGGGGCCGAAAACTGGCGAGTCCTGCGCGTCGATCTAGGCTGCGCTCCCGGTGGGATAGCCACCGTGCAGCACGGTGAACCGATGACCGACGGACTCCACGCCCGCCTCTGGCTGCTGTGCCTTGTGGGCTCATGCCTCCTGCCTTCGTACGCCGCGGCCGATGCCTCTGCCGACGATGGGCGGCGTGTGCTGAGGCGCGATACCCAGACATCGGGCGCCACGGGCGTATCTGCAGAGGACCTCGAGCCGCTGTTTGACGGTGGGTTGCGCCGGGCGCTCCGGGCGCTCGACAGCGGCGACGGCACCCCGGCCATCGACGCGCTGCGCCACTGGATCGACGAGCACCCGAGCGACCCGCGGCTCTTCGCGGCGCGCCTCTCGCTCGGCTACGCCCTGTTCGAGGAGAAGCGGTACGACGAGGCGATGGAGCCGCTGACGGCCTGCGCTGCCGCCGGGCAGTGGCTCTCGAACCATTGCACCTGGTGGCAGGCGCGCATCGCGCAGGAGCGCGAGCGCTGGTCCCAGTCGGCGACGTTTGCGGCGGCGGTCGACCCGTCGAGCGTGTTCGGCCCGCGCGCCCGCTACCTGTACGCTGTCTCGAAGCTCGAGGCGGGCGACGTCGCAGAGGCCACTCGCAAGCTCGAGGAGTTCCTGGTCGCCTACCCGAACGCCTCGTACCGCCCCGACGTCGAGATGACCCTGGCGCGCGCCTACGAGGCCGGCGACGACCTCGACGCGGCAGCGCGGCTCTACCACCGCGTCTCGGTGCTCCACCCGGGCGAGGAGGTGGAGCGCCGCGCGGAGCGGCGGCTCACGGAGCTGCGCCCGCTGCTGTCGGAGGCGATCCGTTCGGAGGTCGGGTCGCCCTCGACCGTCGAGGCGGTCGAGCGGGCCTCGGTGCTATTCGACCGGCACAGGAGCGAGCAGGTGGTCGACATGCTCGACGACCTTGTCGGCTCGATGCGGCCCGGTTCGGACACCGCCTGCCAGGCGCGCTTCTTGATCGGCAAGAGCTTCACCAAGCTCCGCCGGCACGGCGAGGCGGCGCCGCACTACGACGCGATCGCGTCGCAGTGCTCCGACGGCGACCTCGTGGTGCGGGCGCTGTACAACGTCGCCAGGGGGCTGTGGACCATCGACCGCAACGCCGACGCCTTCGACAGGTTCAGGCAGATCTGGACGCGTTTCCCGGGCAGCACCTACGCCGATGACGCGCTGCTTCAGGCCGCGAGGCTCCGCCGCGACGAGGGCGCCACGGTCGAGGCCGATGCGCTGCTCGACCAGCTGCTCGAGAGCTACCCCGCAGGCGACATGCGGCCCGATGCGCTCTGGCTCCGCATGGTCGAGAAGCTGCACGCCGAGGACTACCGGGGCGCGGTCGCGCTGGCCGACGGCGTCGCGACGAACCCGGGCGAGACCGACCTCTACTCCCGGGGCCGCATCGCCTACTTCAGGGCGCGGGCGCTCGAGGGCCTCAACCTGACGAACGAGGCCCGCGCGGGGTTCCAGCAGGTGATGCGCGACTCGCCGATGGGGTACTACGCGCTGCTGGCGCTGAACCGGCTGCAGGCGATCGACCGGGCCGGCGCCCGGGCGCTCGTCGAGGAGCTGCGGACGCCTTCGGACAAGACGGAGGGCTTCATCGGCGTGCGTCCCGAGGTAGCCCGCAACGAGCACTTCAGGAGCGGGGTGCTGCTGCTGAGGCTGGGCCTCTTCGACCTGGCATCGAGCGAGCTGGGGCAGCTGAAGGCCGATTTCCCGAACGACAACGAGGTCGGCTGGCTGGTTGCCTTCTTGTACGACAAGGTGGGCGACTACCAGCGGAGCCACCTGGTGCCCGGCAAGCGGCTCGACGTGAGCCTCGCCTACCCCGCCGGCAGCAACCTGGACCGCTGGCACATCGCCTTTCCGCGGCCCTTCGTCGATGAGGTGAACCGGCGCTCGCGCGAGCGGCGGCTCGACCCCTTCATCGTGTACGCGATCATGCGCGAGGAGTCGGGATTCTCGCCCAGCATCGAGTCATGGGCGAATGCGTACGGTCTGCTGCAGCTGATGCTGCCGACTGCCAACGACATGGCCAAGGCGACCGGTCGCGGCCGCGTCACCGCGAGGCAGCTCTTTGACCCCACCGTGAACATCGAGCTCGGCACGATGTTCATGAAGACGCTGAGCGACGCCTTCGACGGCCACCCGGCGCTGGTGATCGGCGGCTACAACGGCGGCGCGGCGAACGTGAGGCGCTGGATTCGCGAGAACGGCCGCATGCCCTTCGACCTCTGGGTCGAGGAGATCCCCTACTCCCAGACCCGGGAGTACGTGAAGCGGGTCACGATGTCCTACTGGATCTACCGCTGGCTCTACGCGGAGTCGGACCCGTGGGTGACGCTTCCGTGGTCCCTGACGGCGTTGATGCCATCGGGGCGAACAAACTAGGCGCTTGACGCCGAATAGGGCGTTTGCGACACGTCGCGCCCCGATCGGGCAGGGCATGGCGTCGCCGCGGGTCGCAGCCGCGACCTCTGCACATGAGTCTCGCCCCGTCACGGCGCACAGGAGTGGATGATGAAGGTCACCAGGGTCGTATCGACGTCGATTTCATTGGTCAGCCTCGTGTCGATGGCCTCCGCGGCGGCGGCCCAGGAGGCGACCGAGTACGTCGACGAGTACGTCGACGAGGGCGTCGAGGCCCCTGCCGACGGCGGCGTGACCGACGAGGAGCTGCTGACCCCCGGGGCGACCCCGGGCTTCAACGGCTCGACCGGCCTCTTTCGCCTGCTGACGGCCGACGGGCTCCCGCAGAACCACTTCGCGCTCTCGCTCCAGGGTGAGTTCTTCTCGGGCAGTGACGTGATCGTGGTCGGTGACTCGGATCGCCGGTTCGGCGGTCGGCTGGCGCTTGGTTGGGGCATCACCGACCACGTCGAGCTGAGCGTGGGCCTCGGGGCCCACTCGAACTTCAACGATGCCGCGGAGCCACCCGCTCCCGAGCTGATCCAGAGCGTTGGCAACGTGGCCTTCGCGCTGCGCGGATACGGCGAGGTGACGCCCGGGCTCAGCCTTGGCGCCCAGTTCGGCGGAGAGCTTCCGGCGGCGGCGAGCGACGTCGGGCTCGACCTCGGCGCCTCCATCATCGAGATCCAGGGACTCGCGACGGCGGACTTCCGCGCCTGGTCGCCCGCTCCGCTGCGGGCGCACCTCAACATTGGCTATTCGATCGACGGCGAGGAGGACCTCTTCTCAGGCAAGCTGACCCGCATCGAGCGCTTCGGCCACGACGTGCGGGGCTACGACTCGGTTCGACTCGGGCTCGGCGTCGATGCGCCACTGAAGTACATCAGCCCGTCGATCGAGTGGAACCTCGACGTCCCGGTCGGGGCGCCGTGCGAGGTGGCTCCGGGGCTTGCGGCCTGCGTCGCGGACCTCGGCTTCTCGTCGTTCCCGAGCACGCTGGTCATCGGTGCCAAGGGCCGCCCGCTCGCCGGCGTGACGCTCTCCGCGGGCGTCGAACTGGGCGTGACCACGAAGGAGTCGCAGGGAACCCCGGCGATCCCGGCCTGGAACATGCTCTTCGGGGCGTCCTACGAGCTCGACCCGCGGCCCCGGGTGGTCGAGCGCGTCGTCGAGGTCGAGGTGCCCGCCGAGGAGTCCGCCGCGCAGCAGGCCGCGACGAGCTACGTGGTCGGCATCATCGTCGACGGCGCCACCCAGCAGCCAGTCGCCGGCGCCCGCGTGAAGTACCCGAGCTCCGAGTACTCCGACCAGGTGACCGGTCCCGACGGCCGCTTCCGCAGCTACGACATGGCTCCGGGCACCGTCGTCAACATCGAGATCTCGCACCCCGACTACCAGACGCGGGCGCAGCGCATGACCGTCGCGGCCGACGTCCGGACAGGCAACGTCGCGCTCCAGCAGGCGATCTCGGGAACCCGCATCGTCGGGCGGGTGCGCAGCGCGACCGACCCCAACCTCGCCGCGACGCTGACCCTGCAGGGCCCCGAGACCCGGACCATCGAGGTCGACCCCGCGGCCGGGAGCTTCGAGGTCGACGTCAAGCCCGGCGAGTACCGCGTCACGGTTTCCGCACCCGGCCATGTCTCGACCACCGACACCGTCGTGCTGAACTCCGGGCGCCAGGAGCTGAACTACAACCTCGTGGCGCTGCCGACCGGCACGCGCGTCCGCATCGCGGGCACGGCCATCCTGATCGATGACGCGAACGCGCAGGTGACCTTCGAGGGCGAGCGGCTCACGCAGGACTCCCGCGAGACGCTCAACCAGGTCGCTGAGCTGCTCGCCGCCGACGGCTCACTCAAGCTCACCATCAGGTCGCACACCGACGCCCGCGAGAACCCCGCGGAGGCGACCCGCATCACGCAGCGCCGCGCGCGCGCTGTCCTCGACTACCTGACGTCGCGCGGCATCGATGCCGACCGGCTCCAGGCAGCGGGCGCAGGCGACGGCGAGCCGATCTACCCGAACATCTCGGATCGCAACCGCCGCCGCAACAACCGCGTCGAGTTCCAGCTCGACCGGCGCTGAAGCCCCGGCGCAGCGGGTGAATGGTTCGATTGACGGGCTCCGGCGCGAAAACTAGACAGCGCGCCTCTCCGCCCGCCGGTCGCGGCGTGGCTTCGTGCCGAGGTGTCCCGTGTCCGAACTCTCCTACGACGTCACGATCATCGGCTCCGGCCCCGGGGGGTATGTCGCCGCAGTGCGATGTTCCCAGCTCGGGCTCCGCACCGCCATCGTCGAGAAGGACGATCGCCTCGGTGGCACCTGCCTGCTGCGCGGCTGCATCCCGACCAAGGCGCTGCTCGAGAGCGCACACCTCTACGACAAGATGCGCGAGGCCTCGAAGTTCGGCATCACCGCGAGCGGGGTCTCCGTCGACTTCGGAGGCGTCCAGAAGTTCCGTGAGAAGACGGTCACGACCAACTCCAAGGGCGTGCAGTTCCTCATGCGCAAGAACAAGGTCGAGCTCCACACGGGGCACGGCCGGCTCGCCGGCAAGGGCAAGGTCTCGGTGACCGCCGCCGACGGCAAGGTCACCACGCTCACCACGCGGCACGTGATCCTCGCGACCGGCTCGCGCTGCAAGGACTTCCCGGGCATCACGACCGACCACAAGCGGGTCCTCAACTCCGACGACATCCTCGAGATCCAGCAGATCCCCGCCTCGCTGATCGTCATGGGCGCCGGCGCGGTCGGCTCGGAGTTTGCGTCGGTGTACGCCAGCTTCGGCAGCAAGGTGACGCTGGTCGAGTACATGGACCACCTGCTGCCCATCGAGGACGAGGATGTCTCGAAGGAGCTCGAGAAGAACTACCGAAAGCGAGGCATCGACGTCAGGACGGGCACGTCGCTCGGCAATGTCCAGGTGACCGACAAGGGCGTGCGTGCGACGCTGACGGCCAAGGCAGGCGGCGCGACCGAGACGATTGAGGCGGAGACCCTGCTCGTCGCCGTCGGACGCGCGCCGGTGACCGAGGACATCGGGGCCAAGGGCACCGGCGTCAAGGTCGATGAGCGCGGCTACGTCGAGGTCGATGAGTTCTGCCGGACCGGCGAGCCGGGCGTCTTCGCGATCGGGGACATCATCAAGACGCCGTGGCTCGCGCACGTTGCGAGCCATGAGGGCGTGATGGTCGCCGAGCTGATCGCCGGTCGTCACCCGCACCCCATCCACTACGGTCGCGTGCCCAACTGCACCTACTGCGAACCCGAGGTCGCGTCGGTCGGGCTGACCGAGCGCAAGGCGCGCGAGAAGGGCTACGACGTCAAGGTTGGCGTCTTCCCGATGAGCGCCAACGGCAAGGCCCGGATCATGGGCGCCGACGGCGGCCTCATCAAGATCGTGGCCGACAAGAAGTACGACGAGCTGCTGGGCGTCCACATCATTGGCCCCAAGGCGACCGAGCTGATCGCCGAGGCGGTGCTCGCGCTCGAGCTCGAGTCGACCGTCGAGGAGCTCTTTCACGCGATGCACCCGCATCCGACGCTCGCGGAGGCCATGGGAGAGGCCGCCGCCGCAGCACTCAACGGCAGCCCCCTGAACGCCTGATCGGCGAGGAACCCCATGCGCATCGAAGTCATCATGCCCCAGATGGGCGAGTCGATCGTCGAAGGAACCGTCGTCGCGTGGCGCAAGAAGCCGGGTGAGACGGTCAGGCGTGACGAGGACATCTTCACCATCTCGACCGACAAGGTCGACGCTGAGATCCCGAGCCCCGCCGACGGCGTCCTGGTCGAGATCAAGGCCCAGGTCGGCGAGGTCATCCCGGTCGGCGGCGTGGTCGCCTACCTCGAGACCGACCCTGCGGCGGCGAAGGCCGCGCCCAAGGCTGCCTCGGCAGCGGAGCCCGCCCGGCCCGCGCCCGCCAAGCCCGCCACCCCGGTGGCCGCCGGCAAGGCGGTCAAGCCCCCCGCGCCACTCCCGAGCGCCCGTGAGTCCGCGCCCGCCAAGCCGGCGGCCCCTGCCCCTGCCCGGGCAGCTGCGGCCGCGCCGCCTCCGGCGTCTGATGCCGCACCGAGCCGCGAGGAGCTTCGCCGCAGCCGGTCGACGCCGCTTGTCCGGCGCATGGCGCGCGAGGCCGGTGTCTCCGACCTCGCGACCATCCCCGGGACCGGCGTCTCCGGCCGGGTCACCCGTCACGACCTGGTGGCCTTCCTCGAGAAGGGAGCCGAGGCTGCCCCCGTGGCACCGGCGCTCGCCGCTGCGGCGCCCTCTGCGCCCGCCGGCCGCAAGGTGACGCAGCTCGGCGATTTCGCTGTCCCCGCCGGCTTTGAGCCCGCACTCGTCAAGACGCCCCGAATCCACGTCTACGCCAACGACCGGGTGGAGCCGATGTCGCGCATGCGCGCGAGCATCGCGGAGAACATGCTGCAGGCGCGCCGCAACTCCGCACACTGCCACACCGTGTGGGAGGCCGACGTCACGCCGATCCTGCAGGCCCGCAAGCGGCAGCAGGCGGAGTTCGAGGCCAGGGGCGTCAACCTGACCCTCACCGCCTTCTTTGTCGCCGCGGTCGTCGAGGGGCTCAAGGCCTACCCGGTCCTCAACAGCGTCATCGACGGCAACACCATCGTCTACCGCGGCTCGATCAACCTTGGCATCGCCTCTGCGATCGAGGAGGGCCTGATCGTGCCGGTGCTCAAGGAGGCTGACTCGCTCAACCTGCTTGGCGTCGCACGCGGCGTGAACGACCTCGCCGCACGGTCGAAGAACCGTCAGCTCAAGCCCTCTGACGTCGCCGACGGGACCTTTACGATCACGAACTCCGGCATCTTCGGGAGCCTGTTCGGCGTGCCGATCCTCGTGACCCCGCAGGTCGGGATCCTGAACATCGGGGGCATCAAGAAGCGGGTGGTGGCCGACGAGCAGGACAACATCCTTGTCCGCTCGATGTGCCACCTCTGCCTGACCTTCGACCACCGGATCATCGACGGGGCGACGGCGGACGGCTTCATGAAGAAGGTCGTCGAGACGCTGGCCTCATTCAAGTAGCCAGGGCCTGGCCCGGGCTCGGGCCGCCGCGGCTCAGGCGCGGTAGACCTCGACCTTCTGGAGCACGATGTCCTTGACGGGCTTGTCGCCAGGGCCGCGCTGCACGTGCGTGATCTTCGCCACGAGCTCAAGGCCCTCGACCACCTCGCCGAAGATCGAGTGCTTGTTGTCGAGCCACGGGGTCGGGACCTCGGTGATGAAGAACTGGCTACCGTTGGTGCCGGGGCCGGCGTTCGCCATCGAGAGGATGCCCGGCCTGCTGTGGCGAAGCGTCGGGTGGAACTCGTCGCCGAAGCGAAAGCCCGGGCCGCCGCGCCCGGTGCCGGTCGGGTCGCCGGCCTGGATCATGAACTCCGGGATGACGCGGTGGAAGATCGTCCCGTCGTAGTAGGGACCCGTGCCGGGCTTGCCGGTGCGGGGGTCGGTGTAGGGCTTGGTGCCGGTGGCGAGGCCCACGAAGTTGGCCACGGTGTTGGGCGCCTTGTCCTCGAACAGCTTGACGATGAGGTTGCCCATCGAGGTCTCGAGGCGGGCGTAGAGCTGGCCCTGGGCGGCA
>JBILLP010000437.1:0-3554 GCA_044376025.1 Bradymonadia bacterium | reverse complement strand
CGGGAGAGCGCGCTCGTCGCGCTCAGCACGGGGGACTGCTAGCAAGGCAAGCGCGCAGGCTCAAGTTGGCGCTGCCTGATTCGACCATGCCGACCCAGATTCTCCCATCCCACGCCTACCCACTTCGCCTCGCCGATGGCTGGCGCAGGGATCTCGATGCTTGGCTCGACGTGGCGGCCCGTTCGTCCCGGGGCCGCAGGGTCGATGCCTCCGCACTCGTCGCCGACGGCCTGTGCACGGTGGGTGACGTGACGGTGCGGGTCGAGCGAATCCGCTGGATGGAGGTGGTCACTGCAGGTGTCGAGGCGCTCCGGCGGCTCGACGCCGGCGCCTCGAAGGTGATCGTCGACCTCGACGACCGGGGCACCTCGTTGCTTGTCGAGCCGGCCGAGCCGGGGTCGCGCTGCGTGGCGTCGCTCGTGGAGTTCGGCCTCCCGCTGGTCCTGCTCGCCGAGGAATCCACCTTCGACCTGCAAAGCCTCGCCGACGGCCTTGACGAGCTGCTCGAGGAGGCGACCGGACACGCAGGCGAGTCGAAGCCAACGGCGGCCCGCGACGCGCTGCTGACCCGGTTGCGGCGACTTCGCTCCGGCCTGCGGCGGCGCCGACCTCGCGGTCGGCCCACCACCGGGCAGTCCGCATTCCCGGAGTGGCTTGAGGTCGCGTCGAACGAGGCCGGGCTGTCGATGACCAGCGTGCTCGAGCTCCGGGGTTCTCCGCTCGAGCGTCACGACGGCGCGGTCTGCTTCGACCGTCACGCGCTGGCTGTCCGGGGGGCGCAGCTGGACCCTGCCGCGCGGGTGGCCTTTCCGCTCCTGGCGCTCGAGTCGGCTCTGCTGAAGCCCGCGGCGCCGTCTGCGCCCGACTCCCTGCCACAGCAGAGGGCGTTGCTCGCCCGGCACGCCCTCGACCTCGACGGAGCGTTCGCCGAGCATCGCCTTCCGTTCAGGTCGGATGCCGCCTGGCAGCGCATCGTCGCGGAGGCGCGTGCGTCGGTCGCGTTGCAGCCCCTCACGGTCGCCTCGGTCGCGGAGCCCATCGCCCGGGGGCCTGCCGGCCCTCTCCTCGAGCCGCCCGATGAGGCGTCGCCGGATCGGCGCTTTCTGCGATACCGGCAGCACTGGAGCGCAACCCTCGGACCGCTGTCGCGCCGCGACGCCGTGTCGCTGCGCGGGCTGCCCGGCGCACTCTGTGTGCTCTCGTCGCGGCTGATCGAGGTTCATGCCCCGCAGGATGGCTCACTGTTGTGGAGACGCCGCATCGACCGGGCGGAGCGCGTCGCGCAGGCGGAGAGGTCGCTCCGGGTGGTGGGGCCCCGGCGGCTCGAGACGTGGTCGGCGGCTCCGGACATTCGCGGCGGGACGGTGGACGCGCCGTGGGAGGCGCCGCTGTCGGTCGTCGCCACCGCGGCGGGGACCCTGCATGTGGCAGACCAGGCCGGTGTTGCCTGGGTCATGGGCGCCGACGGCCGCTGTGAGGCCATGCGCGCATCCGAGGGCGCCCGCACGGTCGGCGTGCGCGCGGCCAACGATGCCGTGCTGCTCGAGTTCGGGTCGGGGGAGGCGAGGGCGGTCTGGCCCGACGGCTGGCAGCACGCGCTCCGGTCGCGGGGCGTGCGCGTGTCGTTTGTCGCGTCCTCGGCCGCCTGGTGGGCAGTCTCGCACGACCGGGGCCTGCTTGAGGTGGTCGCGGTGCTGGCCGACCGGCAACGGTCGTGCGCGTGGACGGTCGAGGGGACTCCGGTCGAGGTCGCGCCGAGGCCCGATGGTGGCCTTGACCTGATCGCCGATCACGGCGGGGTGCTCGCGTGGCATGTCCTGTATGCGGCCGACGACGGGCGGGTACGCGTGGCCTCGACGCTGAGGCTCGATGCGTCAGACGAAGCGGCGTGGTGCCTGGTCGCGGGCCGGCTGGTCGTCACAGGCAGGAGCGAGGTTGTGCTGCTGCGGAGTGTTGCCGGGGAGGTCTCCCGCGGCTGGAGCCACGGACCGCTCGAGCTCGAGCCCGACGCTCGGCTTGCCACCAATGGTCGAGACGTCGTGCTGGCCGATTCGCGGGTGCTGGTGTGGGCGGCTGACAGCGGTCGGCTGCTCTCGGAGCACGCCGCACCGTGGGAGCAGGTCGAGTCGTTGACGATGCTCGACGATGCGAGCCTGGTCGCGGTCGAGAGCCCCGGCCAGGGCGGCAGGGTCCTGCACGGGCTGCCGTCGCCAGGGTGGCTGGCAGAGGTCCCGCGGCCCGGTCAGATGCCCAGGTAGAGCCGCTTGCCGAAGTCGGGGGAGAGCGACGGCGTCTGCAGGATCGCGGTCGCTGCCCGGACGATGTCGTAGTCGAGGCGGGTGAAGGTCACCGTGCGCGCCTCGGTGTCGTACATCGTGAAACAGGCGCGCGCGTCGTTGTCGCGCGGCTGGCCGACCGAGCCCACCGTGATGACGTACTTCTTCTCGGGGTCGATCGAGAGGACCGGGCCGGTCACCTCCTCGACGTGCGTGTGGCCATCGTTGCGCGAGAGGGCGTAGCTCTTGGTGAGGTGGCTGTGCCCCATGAAGGTGACACGGGACAACGCCTCGAAGTGCGGGATGAGCCCGAGCGCCTGAGACGGGTTGAAGACGTAGTCGAAGGCCTCGGGGTCGATCGGGCTGCCGTGCGAGAAGCAGACCTCCTCCCAGAACTCGGTGTACGGGAGCGCGCGGATCCAGTCACGGTTCTCGGGCGAGAGCTGGCTGGCGTGGTAGTCGAGCGCGGTCCGGGCGGCGTCGTAGTAGTAGCCGTAGTCCATGCGCCCGGCGACGGCTGCGTCATGGTTGCCAATCACGCAGTATCGCACGAGCGGCCGCACCAGGTCGCAGCACTGCTGCGGAAAGGCCCCGTAGCCGACGACGTCGCCGAGGCAGACGTAGAAGTCGGGCTGCAGGGCGCGGTAGGCCTCCAGCACCGTCTCGAGTGCTGGCAGGTTGCCGTGGACGTCGCTGAAGATCGCGATGCGCATTGCTCCCCTGGACCGGGCGCAGAACCGAACCCCGACACGCTACGCGGCGTCGCCGGTGGCGGCAAGCGCGCTTGTTCGGCCGATCCCGTCTGACTAGAGCGCCTGCCTGCCGCCGCGGGCACGCTCGCGGCGCCAGCGCCTGCCTGAGGACCCGCTCGATGTCGATGCCAGCCCCCCACGCCTTCGAGGCACGCCCCCGCTTTGTCACGGCCGCATCCCTGTTCGACGGCCACGACGCCTCGATCAACATCATCCGCAGGGTGCTGCAGGCCGCGGGTGCAGAGGTGATCCACCTCGGGCACGACCGGTCAGCCTTCGAGGTCGTCGTGTCCGCGGTGCAGGAGGACGCCAGCGGCATCGCCATCTCGTCGTACCAGGGAGGCCACGACGAGTACTTCAGGTACATCCTGCAGCTGCTCGCCGAGCAGGGCAGGCCGGGCATCCCGGTCTTCGGCGGCGGTGGCGGAACCATCACCGATGCGGAGATCGCGTCGCTGGAGCAGGCCGGTGTGGCTCGGCTCTACTCCGCGGAGACCGGGCGCAGGCTTGGGCTCGAGGGCATGGT
>JBILLP010000436.1:0-3555 GCA_044376025.1 Bradymonadia bacterium | reverse complement strand
CCACCGGCGACACCGATGGTTGAGGGGAAGAGCAACCCGGTCGCATTGCCGATGGACTGGTCGGCCAAGAAATCGCCACCCCACTGGATGCCGAGGTCTCGCTTGAACTGGTCGTTCGACTCGACCACGCGTGCTTCGATCAGGATCTGGGGCGTCTGGGTGTCCAGCTGGCGGACCAGCGCCTCGGCGGTGTCGAGGTTCTGGGCGACGTCGGTGATGATGAGCGAGTTCGTGCGCTTGTCGGTGCTGACATGGCCGCGGCTCGAGAGCACGCCGCGCACGAGGTCAGACATGTCGAGCGACTCAGCGTAGTTGACCGGGATGATGCGCACCTGCAGGGGAGCGAGCCCCTGGCTCTGCACGAAGGCGTCGATCCGGGCCTTGTTCTCGACCTCGAACACGGTCAGCGGGGCGACCCGGATGATGTTGTTCTGCTGCTCCCAGCCGAGGCTGTTGCTGCGGAGGATGATTGCGAGCGCCTCATCAAGAGGAACGCTCCTGAGTCGCAGCGTCACGCTGCCGGTCACGGCCTGCGTCGTGACGATGTTCACGTTGCCTTCGTCCGCGATCAGGCGAAGGATGTTGTGGATGTCGGCGTTCCGCAGATCGATCGTGATCCGCTTGCGGTTCAGCCGGGGCCGACGCTGGAAGGGGTTCTCGAGTGCCGACGCCGGGATGTTGAGATCGGCAGCCTGGCTGGTCGTTGCCGGCGAGGCCTGCGACGTTCGGGCGGCCTCGGGCGACCGCGCAGCGGTGAACTCCCAGAAGAGCCTGTCGCCCTGCTGCCGCAGGAGCTCGCTGCCCGCACCCGACAGGTCGGCCACGACGCGGACACGACCATCGTCGTCGACGAAGGAGGAGACGCCCTCGACCGCTCCACGGAAGGCCGTGGTGTCGAGTCTGCGCTGAAGCTCGGTCGGGAGCCCTGCCCCGTCGATCACCAAGGTCGCCTTGCCATCGGCCCAGGGGAGCGAGACGTAGGTCGCGCCGCGCGGCAGCTGCACCACGACGCGGTCAACACCTTCGGCGTGCTCGAAGGTGACCCCCTCGATGCTGCCCGCAGCGGCCGCCGTGGTCGCGGTCGGGGCTCCGTCGGTGACGGCCGCCCCGGACGTCGCATCCGCCGTCCTGGCGTCGGTCGGCGTGCCGAGCACGTGGACCTCGATCGCCCCGGCCTTGGGAATCACGCTGTAGTCATCGACGCGACCGAGCTCGATCGTCACCTTGGACCGGCGCTGTCCACCCTCGTCGGTCTGGGACGGCATCACGTCGCCCACGACGCCGTTGTCGACCTCGACGCCCGCCAGCCCATCGCGGAGCTGCACATCGGCGAGATCGAGAACCAGCCGGCGCGGGTCGCTCAGCTCAACGACCGAGTATCGAGCCTCGCCGTCCGAGAGGACGCGGATGGTGGTCTCCGTGCCGGACTGCCTGACTTGGATGTCTTGGACCGTCCGCTCATGGGAGTCTCCGGCGCTGGCGCCTCCTCCGAGCAGGAGGGCGGTCGCCAGTGCTCCGACAGCCGTGTTTCGCCGCATTCCCTTCATGTTCAGCTCCAGATGACTCCCGCCCCACGAGGCGGGGTCGATGTTCATGCTACTGTTTCGGATTCGACAGACGTTTCTTCGGGTCTCGCTCCGCGGGCCTCGCGAAGGCGGACAGACGAGGTGGCGCTCACTGGATGGTGGCCCCGACCAGGCGATCACTGTTCAACACGAGGATCGTCTCGACACGCTCGTCCTCGAGGAGGCTCTGGTGCTCGATCACGACTTCATTGTCACGGATGTCGGTGATCCTCGCGCTGCACGAGGGGCCCACCTTGGCCCCCTCCTGCGCGATGATGCCCGGCGAGCTGCCCTGCGTGTTGAACATCGCCCGGGGCTGAGCGGTGCCGGTGATCAGCGCGATCAGCCGGAGTTGCTCGGGCGCGATCAAGCCCAGGGGGTCTGCCACGGGGTCACAGTCAGGCTTGACGGCATTGGCGTTCGTCGGCGCCGTCGGTTCGACGAGCGGAGGCGTGAAGGGATCCCGCGCCGTGTCCGAGAAGACGTGCCGGTCGATCTCGTTCGAGGCCGAACCAGGCTTCGCTGCGGGCTCGGCCTTGGCAGCCGATGCCGGCTTGCTGCCTCCGCCCGCCGCGGGCTTGGCTTCGCCAGCAGGTGCGTCGCCGGCCGGGGCCGCCTCTTCACCGCCGCCGTCGTCGCCACAGGCCGCAAGCGCCAGTGTCCCTGCGAATGCAAGCGTGAGCCACGAGGTGCTCCGCATGATTACTTCTTGGCGCATGCCTTGCCTCCCGCCTGCGTCGACAGATCGGTGTAATAGGTCATGACTTCACACGTGACCGACAGGCGCGGCGGCCCGTAGATCAAGTCCGTTCCGGAGCGGGAGAGCGTGATGTCCTTGACATTGACGATTCGCTGCTGCCGGCCGATGAAGTAGAAGAAGTCGGCGACCTGGTCGTAGGTCCCCTGGATCTTCATCGAGACCGGGATGGTCTTGTAGTTCGGCTGGGTCTGGTCTTCCTTGCGCTCGAAGCGGTCGATCTGCAGACCGACAAGCTGAGCCTGCTGGTGGATCGACTGGAGCAGCGAACCCACCTCTGCCTTCGGCGGCAACTTCTCAAGGAAGGAGCTCTGGCGCTCGCAGAGCTCGTCGATGTCGGTCTGCAACCGCTCGATGTCGCCCTTCTGCGCGTTGAGCTCCGCGCGCCGCTCCGTCAGCTGCGAGATCCGCGACTTGGCGCCGCTGATCTCATCCTCCACGCTCGAGTAGACGAAGAGGTAGAACACCACCACGCCGCCGAGCCCGAGGAGCAGCAGGAGCAGGATCTTCTGCGTTGACGGGATCTTGTCGAGTTGTTCGAGCAGTTCACCCATGGTTCAGCCCTGCTCCTTTTCGCCGCTGACGATCCCGTAGTTCACGCTCGCGGAGATGCTGAACGAGTAGACCTTGCCCAGCCTCGGGTTGTTGTCGAGGTTCGTGAAGTTCAGGCGAACCTTGCTGAAGTAGACCGACGACGCGAGGCGGGCGTTGAACTCCGCGATGTCGTCGTTGCTCTTGGCGCTGCCGGTGATGTCCAGCTTGCCGCCCTTCTCCTCGAAGCTTGACAGCCAGATGTTGGTCGGTGTCCAGGCGGTCGACCAGCCGCGGCGCTCCTGCTGGGCGCGATCGAGGTCGTTGGCCGGCGCATTCAGCATGATCTTGAGTTCGTCGAGTACCTGCACCGGACCTGCTCGGTTTGCCTCAAGGTCCTCGAGCACACGGGCGAGGTTCTGGAGCTGTTGCCGCTGCTGGTTCAGCTGCGTGATCACCTCGTTGTCCTTCTCGAGGGTCTTCACCTCAGCATCGATCGCGTCTGCGTCGCTGACGTAGCCTTCGAGCTCCGTCTGCTTGATCTGGTAGACGTAGAACAGCGCCGCCGCCTCGACTAGGAGGGCCACGAAGCCAAAGAGGATCTGCTGCTTGCCGAACTGGCGCTGCTTCGCCTGCCGGACCGGAAGGAGGTTGATGCGAATCATGGCTCGTTGTTCTTCCGGAGTGCGAGCCCGACTGCGA
>JBILLP010000435.1:0-3580 GCA_044376025.1 Bradymonadia bacterium | reverse complement strand
CGACCATGCCGTCGCCTTCACCCGCCGTGGCGAAGTCTTGGCCGACACCCGCCATCAGGTCGTTGTTCTGGAAGATCTGCGCCAGCGCTCCATTCTCCGCGACCGCGGAGTCAAACGCCTTGCCCAGCTCGGTGGTCTGCAGCTGATCGACCAGGGGGCCGTCGTGGTCGGGGAGCTTGGAGTCAGGCTCTGCGGAGTCGGGAGCACCGAACTTGCCCTCCTCGCCGCCAGCCTTCTTGGACTGGCTCTCCTCCTCATCGGGCGGCTTCTCCTCGACCTTAATCTCGGTCGGCACGAGCCCGGCGAAGGTCTCGTAGGTCGTAGCCCGTGTCAGCTTCGAGTAGCTGAAGAACATCGCGAGCAGGATGATGCCGATGTGGACGATGGAGCCGCCGAAGATACCGAGGAAGAGGAAGGTCGAGTTCCGATCCTTCTTCTCCATGGCCTCGTAGCCGGTGGAGGCGCGTGTTGCGCCCTGCTTGGGGCTCTTCTTGGGGGCTTCGTTGCGGACGGCCATGTCGGCTCCTGCCTAGAAGGGTCGAATGTGCGGTCGTGGGGGAGGATGCGTTACTTGTCCGCGTCCTTGTCCTTGTTCGGGATCGACATGGCGAACTGGGTGATCTTCGCCTGGCGCACGAGATCGACGACGTCGACCACCGCACCATAGTCGATCTTCTCTGCGGGCATGATCGAGGCCGATACCTTGTCGTTCTCCGCCTTGGCGGCCTTGAACGCGTTGAGGAGGTCTTCCTTCGCGACGACCTTGCCGCCGACCTTGACCGTTCCGTCCTCTTCGATCTGGACCATGAGGGGCGGCTTCGAATTCGGGTCGGCCGCGCTCGCCTGCTTGGGCAGGTTCACCCCGAGCTCCGACTTCATCTCCATGATGGAGGTGGCGATGAAGATGATGAGGAGCACGAGCGTGATATCGACCAGCGGCGTCACGTTGATGCCACTGATTGAGTCCTGATCCGATCCACCAGCTGATCCAGCCACGGGCTTCTCTCGTTCTGAAGGGCGACGTGGGGTCGCCGTGCGTTGAGGAGGGGGTCTCAGTCTCCGCCGTCCCGGTGGCAACCGGGCAGGCATCAGGTGGGACAGGCCGTGGGACTCCGGGTTCCCTGGCCGTCCGAGTTCGTTGGGTTACTCGACAGCTTTGTTCGACACGGGCGTCACCGACTCGGTGCGATCGGGTCCACCTTCAACCGCAGGGGTCCCGGCGGGAGGTGTCGGACGGTCCTGGGGGGCAATGTTCGACTCTGCCGGCTCGGGCGCCGGCGCGACCTCCACGTCGGCGGAGGGTGCGGAGGGCTCGACGGGCGCTGCCGCCACGGGTGCTGCAGGCGCTGCCGCCACGGGGGCCGCAGCGGCAGGTGCGGCTGCGACCGCCGCCGGTGCTGAACCGCCCTTCTTCGCGGCCTTGTTCTTGCTGTCCTTCGCCTTGGGGTTCAAGCGCTGGCCTGCCTGGCTCGTCGGGCCCTTCCCGCGCGCAAGGCCGGCGGCCGTCGCCGGGGAGGGCACCGGATGGGCGATCCGCAGGTGCCCGTGAGAGGAGAAGGCGAGCAGGGTCTGCGCCAGCATCCGGGTGTTGGCGACCGAGTGCGCCGCCCGCACCTTGAAGATGTTGAAGGCGAGCACGGCAGGGATCGCCACGAGGAGGCCAACCGCGGTCGCGATCAGCGCCTCGGCGATCGGGCCCATGACGGCAGAGCCGCCGCCCGCCGCCTTCGTACCCGCCCCGAGCGCATCGAATGCCATGATGACGCCGAGGACCGTTCCGAAGAGCCCGAAGAAGGGCGAATTGTTCCCGAGCGTGGCAAGGAACCAGAGGTAACGGTCGTAGCGGGCCGACTCCCAGTCCTGGGCGCTGGTCATCAGCTCCTTCGCCGGCCTGTGGCCCCGGTGCAGGTTCTTCAGGCCGTACGAGACGACGCGGACCTCCATGCTCTCGCCCGTCGACTGGAGCATCGTGGCGGCGGCTGCCGCGTTGCCCGACTCGAGGGCCTTCACCAGCGTCCGCCGGATCGCGAGGGGGTCCACGCGCAGGCGACGGTAAAAGAGCGCCCGCTCGACCATCACCGCCACCGAGATGACGCTCGCGACCACCAGCACCCAGAGCACCCACTCGGCTCCGGTTCGTGCGATCTGGAGGAGCTGGCCGGTCAGCCATCCCTGCTTGTGACCAGGGACACCGGACGCGAGGATTGCGATGGACGCAAGATTCATCGGGCTCCGAAGAACAATCGAGGAACGAGGTGGGGCTTGCCGCACGGGCAGGAGGACGGCCGGCGTGCCTACGGGAATCGAGTCGTGGTGTCAATCGCGCGACGTCGCGCGGCGGGGTGAGAAACGCCCGATTGCTGCGAAGCATGAGACCGGATTTTGACTCACACCTCGTTATGAATCGCTTGACACCCCGTGGGGGTGCGGAGTAAAACGCGGCGCCGTCTTGCCTAGTCCCGGCCGTGGGGTCCGAGGCTCCACCGGCGTGAACCACGTCAAACCAAGGTAGAAGATCCGATGAACTCGATGGGCATTGTCCTACTTGCCAGCGGTTGGCTGACGATGAAGCTGCTCGGAATCGCCAAGACTGGCGCCGAGTGGGTGCTCTGGCTTCTCGTCATCCTCGGCTTCATCGCGATCCTGATCATGATCGAGCGGTTTGCGTTCTACCGCAAGCACAAGGCCAATGCGGAAGAGCTCCGTAAGCTTGTGATCAGCCTCGACGCCGGCAACATCGAGGCCGCCATCCAGACGCTCCGCGGCCTGCCCCCCGGCATGGAGGTCAACGTGCTTGCCTACGGTCTCAGCCAGCTCGACAAGGGCGGTCGCGCCGTCGAGGAGCTGATGGCCGGCGCGGAGACGCGCGAGCTGGAGCGCTACGACCGAAGCCTCTGGTACCTCGCCACCCTCGGCAACAACGCCCCCTTCATCGGCCTTTTCGGGACCGTCCTCGGCGTCATCATGGCCTTCGATGCCATGGGCACCTCGTCTGACCAATCTGCGGTCATGGGGCCCATCGCCGAGGCGCTCATCGCAACGGGTGTCGGCCTCCTGGTCGCCATCCCTGCCGTCGTTGCCTTCAACATCTACAAGCAGACCGTGAAGGCGGTCGTCTCGAATACCGAGCTCCTGAGCCGCACCCTCATCGCGCACATGTTCAGCGAAGAGGACCTGCTCGGCGAGAAGACCCACGACTGAAGCATCAAGGGCGGGGTTGCACCGCGCCTCGTCCACTCCACCTAGTTTCGTCACCACACCCGGTTTCACATGGCGGGCTCCGCAGGACAGAACGAGGACATGATCGAGGGGATCAACGTGACGCCCCTCGTCGACATTACCCTTGTGCTCCTCATCATCTTCATCGCGACCTCCTCCATCATCGTGAAGGCCGAGATGGGCATGGAACTGCCCGACGCCGTCACCGCGGAGGATCGCGAGCCCGGTGGTGTCATGGTTTCCATCGACACCCTCAAGCTGATGATGCTCAACGGCAACCCCGTGAACAGCTCGGCGGAGCTGAGGCAGCTGCTGACCGATGAGGCCAAGAGAGACCCGAAGGTCAAGGTCATCATCTCCG
>JBILLP010000205.1:0-6216 GCA_044376025.1 Bradymonadia bacterium | reverse complement strand
ATCGCAACGTACGACGGTCCATACAGATCCCCGGCACCAGACCATCGCGTTGTCCCACCCGGCTCGGCCTCTGCGACCGCAACGCGCGCCCCGGCCCGGACCGCCTCAAGCGCAGCAACCGTGCCCGCTACCCCGCCGCCGACGACAACGAGATCGAACGCCGCACTCACGGCGCGCTCCGGGCCGTCACGCCGTGCTCGAGGCCGGCGCCGAGGTGCCAGGCCGTCTGGGCGGCGACCTCAGCCTGCCGGGCGTTCGTGTGCGCGAGTCCGCGACGGTCCTCCCAGCGTGACTGCATGAAGGACTGCACCACATCGGCGAAGGCCGACGGTGCGAGTCCGCGCTCCTGGCAGAAGATGCGTGCGGCGGGCGCCACGGACCGCAGCCCCGCGTCGGGCCCGATCGCCAGGCGGCAACGGCGCTTGAGGTCGTCGAGACGCTCCACGTGCTCGTGCCGGATGCAGTACCGCAGCTCTGCCTCGGTCAGGGGCTCGGTCGGGTCGACGAGCCCGGCCCAGCGAGGGTTCTCGCGGATCAGGCCCAGCACGTCGGCAGCGTTGGCACCGTGCCGGTAGAGGATGCGGCGCGCCGCGGTGGCGCTGACGCCGACCTCCTCGAACTCCCGGATGTCGACCCCGGGCGCGGTGCCTCCCGGCAGAGGCCTCGTGCGCGTCTCACAGGGACGGGAGGCGCCGAGCCGCCTGGCCACGGCGTCCGTGGCCTCCTCCGCCATGATGCGGTAGCTCGCGAGCTTTCCGCCCGCGATGGAGTAGAAGCCGTCGAGGCCCTCCGCGCCATGGTCGTAGATGCGGTGGGCCCGGCTGAGGTCGTCCTCGTACCGGCCGTACGTCGAGAGGGTCGCTCGGCAACCGACGGTTGTTCCGATGATCGGAAAAGACCGGATTGACGGGAAGCTGGCCTCGACTCCCTGAAGCAGATACTCGACCTCGTCATGGAGCACCGGGATGCGCTCCATGTCCCCGTAGTAGTCGTCGTCGGTGGTCCCGATCAGCGTCGTGTTCTGCTGCGGACAGATGAAGATCTGTCGCCCGTCGATCGCCTTGGCGACCACCGCGTAGTTCGAGACGCGACCGGCGGTGATCAGGTGAACACCCTTGCCGGGTCGCAGGTCGACCGACGATGCGCCCTGTGCGCGGGCAAACCCCATGCTCCAGGGGCCACCGGCGTTGAAGGTCGCGCGGGCGAAGATCTCCCGAAGTGCTCCGCTCTGCCTCGACCGGGCGCGAACGCCAAGCACCGTGCGCTCGCTCCTGATGAGCCCCTCGACCCGGTGGTAGGTCAACAGCTCCGCGCCGTGGGCCCGGGCGTCGAGCGCGTTTAGCAGCGTCAGGCGGGGTGCGTCGATGCCCCACTCGTCCATCGTGAGCGCGCCAAGGATGTCTCCGCGCAGCCCCGGCTCGGCGCGGAGCGCCTCCTCCCTGGTCAACCTCGTGTGAGGAAGGCCCCGCTTGAGTGGCTGGTAGCGGTCGTAGACGGTGAAGTAGATCTCGGCGAGCTCGAGCATCACCCGCTCAGAGACCCCGTCGTCGCGCCAGGGCATCAAGAAGGGAATCCTGAAGATCAGGTGCGGGGCGATGCTCTGGATGAAGCCGGAGTCGAGGCAGGCGAGCCGCGTGACGTCGGGGTCGGAGCTCAGGTAGCGCAGTCCACCGTGGATCATACCAGAGCTGGCCCAGGTCGCCCCGGTCGAGAAGTCGCGCATCTCGATGAGCACGACGCTGAGGCCGCGGAGGGCGGCGTCGCGGGCGATGGCGCAGCCGTTGATGCCGCCACCGACGACGGCGAGGTCGAAGGGGCGCTCACGGCTCCCCCGGGGGGCCTCTGTCCCCCGTCCGGTCATCCGCGGGACCGCGCCAGGGCGATGTTCAGCTCGCGGAGCTGAGCGTCGTCGACCGGGCCGGGTGCCTCGGTCATCAGGCAGGTTGCGCTCGCCGTCTTCGGGTAGGCGATCACGTCGCGGAGGCTGCTGGCCCCGGCAAGCAGCATCACCAGCCGATCGAGCCCGAAGGCGATGCCGCCGTGTGGCGGGGCGCCGCTGCGGAGCGCCTTGAGCAGGAAGCCGAACTTCTGCTCCGCCTCCTCGGCGCCAATGCCGATGAGCTCGAAGAGCCGGCTCTGCAGCCGCGTGTCGTGGATCCGGATAGAGCCACCGCCAAGTTCGATGCCGTTGAGCACGAGGTCGTAGGCCCGCGCCCGGATGTCGCCCGGGCTGGTGTCGAAGAGCGGCACGTCCTCGGGGCGGGGTGACGTGAAGGGGTGGTGCATGGCGACCCACCGGTTGGCGTCGGCGTCGTAGTCGAACAGCGGGAAGTCCGTCACCCAGACGAACTTGAAGACGTTGGCCGGGATCAGGCCGCGCTCCGCCGCAATGTGCTTGCGAAGCTGGCCGAGCGCCGGGTTGGCGACCTTGGCGGCGTCTGCAACGAAGAGCAGGAGGTCGCCGGTCGCGGCCGACAACGCCTGGTTGATGCGGGCCTGCCAGGCTGTATCGAAGAACTTGGAGACACCGCCGGTCCAGCCCTCTTCGGACAGCTTCGCCCAGCCCAGTCCCTTGGCCCCGAACAGGGCCGCCTTGGCGGTGTAATCGTCGATCTGCTTGCGGCTGACCTCTGCGCCACCCTTGACGACGAGCGCCTTGACGACACCTCCGCGAGCGACCGTGTCGGCGAAGAGCGCGAAGGGGAATGACTCTCCGGGCCCGGCGAGGCTGGTCAGGTCCTGGAGCTCCATGCCGTAGCGCAGGTCGGGGTTGTCGACGCCGAACCTCGACATCGCCGCATCGTAGGACATCCGCGGCAGGGGGAGCTCGACGTCGTGGTTGTGTACGAACTTCCAGATGCGGGCCATCAACCGCTCGCACAGGTCGTAGATGTCTTCGCGGTCGATGAAGGACATCTCGATGTCGACCTGCGTGAACTCGGGCTGCCGGTCGGCGCGAAGGTCCTCATCGCGAAAGCAGCGGCAAATCTGGAAGTACCGGTCGAAGCCGGAGATCATATAGAGCTGCTTGAAGAGCTGCGGCGACTGGGGGAGCGCGTAGAACTCGCCGGGGTGGACGCGGCTCGGCACGAGGTAGTCGCGCGCACCCTCGGGCGTGGACTTGGTCAGGATGGGCGTCTCGAGGTCGAGAAAGCCGTTCTCGTGCAAGAAGGCGCGGATCTGGTGGGTGACCTCTGCCCGCAGCACGATGTTCTTCTGCAGCGGGCGGCGGCGCAGGTCGACAAAGCGGTTCTGCAGGCGCAGCTCCTCGCTGGCTGTGACCTCGTCGCGGACCGGGAAGGGCGGAACCTCTGCGCGGTTGAGGAGGACCAGCGACGTCGCCTCGACCTCGATCTCGCCGGTGGGCAGGTTGCGGTTGGCGTTCGATCCGCGGCTGACCACGACGCCGGTCAGGCCAACGACCCACTCCGGGCGGAGCTCGCCTGCCGCAGCGGCCAGCGCCGGGTTGGTCGTGGGATCAAACTTGATCTGCGTGACGCCGAAACGGTCGCGAAGGTCGATGAAGGCGCACCCGCCGAGGTCTCGGTGGCTCGCGACCCAGCCGTTGAGCGTCACGGTGGCGCCGATGTCTGACGCCCGGAGGGCGCCACAGGTGTGGGTGCGGCGAGGGGGAACTTCGAACATGCGTTCACAGGGGGGGATACGAGGCGGCTGCGAGGCGGCCGGCACTCAGGTTCGGGAGCGGTCTGCGGCGGTGAGCATTGCGAGGAACTCGCGCTCGGGGATGATCTGGATGCGGCTACCTGCGTCGCGGAGCGCAACGGCCTTCGAGAGCTTCGAGGACATGCGCCCCTCGAGCAGCTTGGCATGGTCGTCGTCGCCGATCACCAGGAAGTCGACCTCGGACGACACCGACGAAGGCGTGAGCCCGCCAAGGGCACGGACCCGCTCCTGGGCGGCGGAGCGCTCCAGGGTCTCGAGCTTGCCGGTGAAGACGAAGCGCTGGCCCGCCAGCGGACCGGCGTCGGGCGCGACGGCCGGCCAGCCAAGTCGAACCACCGATGCCAGGCGCGTGACCCAGTCACGGTTCTGGCCTGAGAAGCGGCGAATCGATGCCGACATCGAGGGACCGATGCCGGCGATTGAGGTCAGCCGCTCCTCGGAGGCATCGAGGAGGTCGTCGAGGCTCGAAAACTCGCGCTCAAGGCTGCGCGCCACCTG
The DNA here is from genome assembly GCA_044376025.1 of Bradymonadia bacterium. Taxonomy (GTDB): domain Bacteria; phylum Myxococcota_A; class Bradymonadia; order REDH01; family REDH01; genus JBILLP01. The sequence continues at coordinate 2,034 of JBILLP010000205.1, read as the reverse complement.
GGCGCCGACTTCGGGGATGCCGAGCGCCGCCAAGAAGGTCGAGAAGCGGAGCGTGGCGCGGGCGGCGACGCTGGCGACGAGCTTCTCCGCGCTCCGCTCGCCCATGCGGTCGAGGTCCCGGAGGTCGGCGGTGGACAGCGCGAAGAAGTCGGCGGGCTCCCGCACGAGGCCTCTCTCGAGGAGCTGCTCCACGAGCCTCGGGCCGAAGCCCTCGAGATCGATCGCCGCCGCAAAGTGGAGGAGCCGCCGCGAAGCCGCGGTGACGCAGTCCGGCGCGTGGTGCGCGAAGAGGAAGTCGTCGCGCCGGTAGGCTTCGCCGCCACAGCTCGGGCAGGTGCCGGGCACGGAGAGCGGCTCCCCGTCTCCGGCGTCGACCACCTGCTCGACATGCGGGATCACGCCGCCGCGGCGCGTCACGAGCAGCCGGGAGCCAACGCGCATCGGGGCGCCCGCCCCGAGCCGCTCCATGATGCCGAGGTTGTGGAGCGAGACACGACCGACGGTGACGCCCGAGAGCGAGACGGGCTCGATGAGCGCCACCGGGTTGATGGCCCCGGTCCGGGACACCGACCACTCGATGCCGCGCAGCCGCGAGAAGCCCGACTCACCCTGGTACTTGTAGGCGATGGCGCCGCGCGGATGATGCGCGGTGTTGCCGAGCGAGTCCTGCTGGGCGAGGTCGTTGACCTTGAACACCACGCCATCGGTCTCGAAGTCGAGGGCCTCGCGCGAGGCTCGCAGCGTCTCGAAGGCCTGCTGCGCGGAGTCGGCTGTGGCGATGGCCCAGTCGGGGACCTCGAACCCAAGCTCGCGCAGGAGCGCGAGCTCGTCGGCCTCGGTCGTGGTGCGGCTGTCTCCGGTGAGGTCGTACGCCAGGAACCGCAGCCCGTACTCAGCGGTGCGTTCGGGGTTCTTCTGCTTGAGGGCACCGGCCGCGAGGTTGCGGGGGTTGGCAAACTGCCCCGCGTAACGGGCGTGGAAGACCGACAGCGGCATGTAGGCCTCGCCGCGCACCTCGACGCTGCCCGTACCGGGCCGAAGCTGCTGCGGCACGCCCGCGACACGCCGCAGGTTCGCGGTGATCACCTCTCCCGTCACCCCGTCACCGCGCGTGGCGGCGAGCTGGAGCGCCCCCGAGCCGTCGTAGCGCAGGCTGACGGCGAGCCCGTCGATCTTGTGGGTGACGACGGCGGGTCCCTCGAACCTAGCGTACCAGCGGAGGAGCTCGTCCTCAGTGTAGCACTTGTCGAGGCTCAGCATCGGCGCGGCGTGGGCCACCTTGTCGCCAAACCCACGGGTCGGCCCGAGCTCGTCTAGCACCGGGGCGTCAGGCCGCAGCTGACGGAGCCTCTCGACGATGAGGTCGTAGAGCGCATCGGGAATCTCGGGGGACTGGAGGTCCCAATACCGACGGTTGTGGTGCCGGACCTGTGCCTCGAGGTCGTCGGCAGACAGGGTTGCGATCTCGAGCTCGGTCATGGATCGGGGCGCCACACGTGCCGAAGCGAATCGTCCGGCGCTATACCTGCGGAGTTCCGCGGCGCAAGCGAAACGGGGCGGCTGCCAGGGCGCGATCGCTGCCCGGCTTGACGTCGCCGACGGCCGACGCTGGAGAGCGGATCCCTACTGCGTGAGCGTCCCATGCCTGAGAGTCGGCTCAAGCCCATCGTCATCGTGACGTATTCGTTCGCGCCCGAGACCCATGCGGCGATGTTCCGCATGTTCAAGCTCGCCAAGTATCTGCCCCGTCATGGGTATCGCCCGATCGTGGTGCGACCCGACACGAACTACCTCTACAAGGAGGACCCGTCGCTGCTCGACGAGCTTCCGCCGGAGGTCGAGATCGTCAAGGCGAGGTACGTCGAGCCCACCCTGCGCGGACTCCGGATGGCGCTCGGCGGCGAGGACCTCACCTACAAGGCGGTCCGGGCCCGACAGAAGGATGGCGGGGCGACAAGCAGCGAGGCAGGGGCGAGCCGCGGCCAAGGTGCGGCCGGAGGCCTGCTCGGACCGCTCCGGGGGCCGGTCGCCAAG
>JBILLP010000297.1:0-4975 GCA_044376025.1 Bradymonadia bacterium | reverse complement strand
GCCTACCGTACGGCACTGGAGACGATTGTGCATTCGCCGGACCCCTACTGGACCTGGCGGCGACCAGCGACGGAGGCTGCCTGGTCCGCCGCGCAGCGCTCGGGGGCGCGGCTGGTGCTGACCTGCACGCAACCCTTCACGACACTCGCGATCGGACGCGACCTGCAGGAGCGGGGGCTTCGCTGGGTCGCCGACTTCAGGGATCCGCTCCCGCTCGGCCGCAAGTTCATGTCGAGCGTGCCCAGCGTCCATGAGGCCCAACAGAAGCTGGTGCGGTTGGCGGTCGAGGAGGCGGACCACCTGACCGCGTTGACGTCGGTTCACCCGATGTTGCTCCACGACTTCTTCGGCCACGCCGGCCGCACCGGCATGTCCTTCATCACCACCGGGATCGACGAGGCCTACATCCCCGCGCCGGCTCCCGACGGGGCCGGTGGTGAGGAGCCCTACCTGATCCACGTGGGCGAGCTGCATCGCGCCTACGGGACGTCGTTCCTCGACGTGTTCGAACGCGTGCGCCGAGAGGAGGAGGCGGCGGGCCGCAGGCTCCGGCTCCGGCTCATCGGGAGCCTCGACATCAACTCGCGCGTGATCGCGCCGGAGATCGCCTCGCGCGGCTTGGCGCCCTACGTCGACCTGGTCGAGCACCAGAACCAGCGGGAGGTCTACCGCCAGATCCGGGGAGCACGCGCCGCCGTGCTGCTGCCGGGCAAGTTCGCGCACTGGTGGAACTCATTCGCCAAGCTCGTCGACTACATCGGGCTTCGTGTCCCGGTGCTGGCCGACGTTCCCGACCCGTCAGAAGCCCGAAAGCAGCTCACGCGGTCGGGTCTCGGTGTCTTCCTTGACGGTACCATCGACGAGCAGGTCGAGACGTGTCGGGCCTTTCTGCAGGGGCGCGTGCCGGTGCGCCCGGTCGAGGCCGTCTGCAACGAGTACCTCGCAGACGCGCAGGTGACGGCGTTTGCCCGGGTGTTCGACGAGGTGCTCGGGCGGCCCTGAACCTGCGAGCGGGGCTACCGGGGGCCGGAGGCTTGGTCGGCGAGCGAGGAGAACCGCGCGAGCTGCTGGGTGTAGTAGGGGTCCGCCGGCTTGAGCGCGAGCGCCTCGCGCGACGCCGCCACGGCGCCGGCGGGGTCTCCCGACGCGGCCCGCAGCTCGGCGAGGGTGTCCCAGAGGCCGTCATCGGGCGTCGTGGCGAGGGTCTGCTCGGCGAGCGCGATGGCCCGGGGCATGGCGGTCCGGGCCCTGAAGCAGGCCCACGCGATGCTGTTGACGCGCCCTGCGTCGAGCGCTGGTCCGGCCCCGACGATGCGGTCGAAGGTCTGCTGCGCGGCATCGGCGCTGCCGGCGCGGCTGTGGGCGATGAAGGTGTCGATGGCGGCGGTCGTGGCCTCGCGGGTGTCCGGCCGTTGCCGCTCGATCTCGGCAAACTGCTCGATGGCGGCGTCGAAGCGTCGCGTCGTCCGGAGGTAGACGTAGCGACCGAGCAGGGTGCGTGCCTCGATGTGCCGGTCGCTCCCAGGCGGTGTGGTGCCGATTGCGCGAAGCAGCAGCCGCTCGGCGGTCGCCGCGTCACCCCGCAGCGCCGCCCGTTCACCCGCCTGCATGGTGAGTTCGAGGTCGTCGGGCGAAGCCGCCTGCCGGGCGAGCAGGGCGTCGTAGGTCTCGCGGCCCGCGACGAAGTTCTGGATCTGCCGTGCGAAGTCTTCCGCATCGACGAAGCCGACGATGCGGTCGACCTCGCTGCCGTCGGGACGCAGCAGGATGACCGACGGGAAGGCGATGGCCTTGAACCGCTCCGCGACCGCCGGGCCCTCACCAGCCTCAGCGTCGACCCGGATGGTCACAAGCTCCCTCACCGCGGCGGCGGCGACCTCGGTGTTGAAGGTCTCCGCGTCGAGCTTCTGGCAGGGGCCGCACCAGGTCGCGAAGACATCGAGCAGGACCAGCGTGTTGCGGTCACGCGCGTCGTTCAGCGCCTGCTCGACCGAGCCTTCTCGCCAGGTGATGCCGGGTTCGGCGGCGCGCGCGGGCAGGGCGAACCCGGCCACGAGGAGGAGCAGGGCGCACGCAATCAGCCGGGGGCAGGTCCGCATGGGAGAACTCCGTGTTGGGTCAGTCGTCACGCCTTGACCACGCCTCGATGCATCGGCTTCGGTAGCTGTCGAAGGCGCCTGCCAGGATCGCATCCCGGGCGCCGCGCACGAGGTCGAGGTAGTACTGGATGTTGTGCAGCGTCGCGAGCCGGGGACCGAGCATCTCCTGCGATCGGAAGAGATGTGCCAGGTAGGCCCGCGAGAAGGTGCGGCAGGTGTAGCAGCCGCACGCCGCGTCGAGTGGCGCGTCGTCGGACTGGAACCGTGCGTTGCGCAGGTTCCGGCGGCCCGCCCGGGTGAAGACCTGCCCGTTTCGCGCGTTGCGGGTCGGCAGGACGCAGTCGAACATGTCGATGCCGCGTCCGATTGCCTCGAGGAGGTCACGGGGTGTCCCGACGCCCATCAGGTAGCGGGGACGGTCGGCAGGCAGGAAGGGCGTGGTGGCCTCGATGACCTCGTACATCTCGTCGGGGGCCTCACCGACCGCGAGGCCGCCGAGGGCGTAGCCGGCGTAGTCCTCTGCAGCGACCGTCTCTGCGTGGAAGCGCCGCATCGCCCGGTCGGTCCCGCCCTGCACGATGGCAAAGAGGGCTCCCTGCCTGTCGACGCTCACGGCGCGTGAACGGCGCGCCCAGTCGATCGAGCGGAGCATCGCCTCGCGGAGGACCTCTGGTGCGGCCGGGAGCGCCGGGCACTGGTCGAGCTGCATGTGGATGTCGGAGTCGATCGAAGCCTGCAGTTCAATCACCCGCTCGGGCGTGAAGAAGTGCTTGGTGCCGTCGAGGTGGCTCTTGAACTCGACGCCGCGGTCATCGTACCGGCAGAGGCTGCTGAGGCTGAAGAACTGGTAGCCGCCGGAGTCGGTCAGGATGGGGCGATCCCAGGCCATGAAGCGGTGCAGCCCACCCGCCCGCTCCAGCACCGCAGTACTGGGCCTCAGGAAGAGGTGGTAGGTGTTGGCGAGGATGATCGCGGCGCCGGCGTCGCGAAGCTCGAAGGGCGCGAGGCCCTTGACCGTCCCGAGGGTGCCGACCGGCATGAAGATGGGCGTCTCGATCGTGCCGCGACGGAGCCGGATGGTCGTCGCACGGGCGAGGCTGCCGGGGTCGATGGCGTCGATGCGGTGCTCGAGCTTGGCGCGCTCTGTGGTCATGGTTCGGGGGTTCTCGTCGGCAGGATGAGCATCGCGTCGCCGTACGACAGGAACCGGTAGGAGGCGTCGACGGCCTGGCGATAGGCGTCGAGGATGCTGTCGACGCCCACGAGCGCGGAGACGAGCGCCAGCAGCGTCGAGCGAGGCTGGTGAAAGTTGGTGAACAGGGCGTCGACGGCCGCGAAGCGGTACCCGGGCGCGATCAGCAGCCGCGTGCGTCCGGCGCCGGCAGCAACGGACCCGTCGGGCCCGACGGCGGACTCGAGGCAGCGTACGACGGTCGTGCCGACGGCGACCACCCGGCCACCCGAGCGCCGCGTTGCCGCGACCGCCTCGACGGTAGACGGCGACACCTCGAAGTGCTCAACGTGCATCGGGTGCTCGCTCAGCCGCTCCGTGTCGACCGGACGAAACGTGCCGATGCCCACGTGCAGGACGATCTCCGCGGTGTTGACGCCACGTCGCCGCAGCTCGTCGAGCAGGGGCGTGTCGAAGTGGAGTCCCGCGGTGGGAGCAGCCACCGCGCCTGCCTGCCGGGCGAACACGGTCTGGTAGCGATCGAGGTCGGCGTCCTCGGTGTCGCGCCGGCCCCGGGCCTTGCGACCCGCGCGGATGTAGGGCGGCAGCGGCGGAAGGCCGTGCGCGGTCAGGAGCAGCCCCGGGTCGGCGGCGAATCGCAGGGTGACCTCTCCGTGCGGGCCGGTCCCGAGCAGTTCGACGTCGGTCCCGTCGGGCGCCACGAGCCGTTCTCCCGTCCGGACCGACGAGCGTCCCTTGAGAAGGCAGACCGCGGGGAGGCTCGGGTCGTCGAAGCGCCCCTCGGAGCCAAAGCCGATGATCAGCGCCTCAAGCCGGGCTCCGGTGCGCCGGGAGAGCGTCAGCCGTGCCGGCAGCACCCGTGTTGCATTGAAGACCAGGAGGTCGCCCGGACGCAGCAGGTCGGGCAGGTCGATCACCCGGGCATGCGAGGGAGGGCGGTCGGCCTCGACGACCATCAGGCGGCCGCCCGAGCGGGTCGGTGGCGGCTCCAGGGCGATCAGGCCGGGCGGCAGATCGTAGTCGTAGGTCGAGATCAGGTCTGGGTCAGCCATGGCGGGCGATGAGCCTTATCAAATCGGCGTGCGCAGGCTCAAGCGCCGCTCCCGAAGTTTGACATCCCGCCCGCGGTTTCGCAGGGTGTCCTCTTCGCGGCGCGGGTCGACGTGGCTCACCGTGACCTGACTACATCGGAGCAAGAAGGGCGTATGGCGCAGACACCCACGAACTCCAGCAGCGGATTCTCCCAGTTCTGGCACTCGCGCCACGCTGCAGCGGTGGCTGTGGGCGCAGCGATGTCGCTCACGAGCGGCGTGCTCTTGTCTGCCTCGCTTCCGCACGTGTCGGCGCCCGAGACGGAGACGCTCGTGGCCCCTGCCGGCCTGACCGCCGAGGATCTCAAGCCTCCGCCGAGCGCGCTCGATATCCGGTCTGCCATCGCACAGGCAAAGCGGCGCGTGGCGGCCTCAACGGCCCGGAGCCTCGACTCCCTGCCCGAGGTCCCATGGACCGAGCTTGGGCTCGCGCAGGTCGAGGTCGTGCCGGCGAACTTCCGGTTCGATGAGGCGAAGGGGCGCTTTGTGGCGCCGCTCGCTGACGGTCGTACGGCCGTCCTGACGCTCGAACCTCGGCTGCAGCGCCACCTGCAGCGGGTTGTCGGACAGTACCGGGAGCCCGGCGAGGCCGT
>JBILLP010000049.1:0-11238 GCA_044376025.1 Bradymonadia bacterium | reverse complement strand
TCGTCGGGGGCGGCGATACCGCGATGGAAGAGGCCAGCTACCTCGCCAAGATGTGCAGCGAGGTGCTCCTGATCCATCGCCGCGACTCCTTCAGGGCCTCTCGCATCATGCAGGACCGGGTCTTCGGCAATCCCCGCATCAAGGTCCTCTGGAACTCCGAGGTCGTGGAGGTGCTCGGCAGCAGGGAGGGCGGCGTCACCGGGCTCCGTGTTCGCAACACGTCGACCGGGGAGCTGTCCGAGGTCGCGACGCAGGGCCTCTTCCTGGCGATCGGCCACACCCCGAACACCAAGCCCTTCGCCGGCTGGGTCGATATGGACGAGTCGGGCTACATCGTGACCGAGCCCGGCTCGACCCGCACGAAGGTCCCGGGTGTGTTCGCTGCCGGCGACTGCGCGGACCACGTCTACCGCCAGGCGATCACGGCAGCCGGCACCGGGTGCATGGCCGCCCTCGATGCCGAGCGCTGGCTCGCCGCAGAGGGCATCCGCGCCTAGCTCGGCCCGCCACGACCGCATTGCCGCCGCCCTGCGCGTCGGCTATCGGCCGCCGGGTCCCTGGCGGGGGCTGCAACACCGGTGGATTCACCCATGTGCGCCTGGCGAGTCATCGACCCATCGGCGGTCGCCCAGATCGAGCTGTTCAAGGGCCTCTCAGACGAGGAGAGGGGCGCCATCGCGCTGCTTGCCTCGATCGAGAGCTTCAAGAAGAACGACCTCATCGTCGCGGAGGGCTCGCGCGGAGACCGTCTCTTCTTCATCCTTGACGGCAGCGTCCGGGTCAGCCGCACCATCCCGGGGGTCGGCGAGGAGGCCCTCGCGATCCTGCCGCGGGGCGCCTTCTTCGGGGAGATGGCGCTCTTCGGTGACCCGACGCGCTCCGCAGACGTCTTTGCCGACGCGCGATGCCGCATGCTGGTCATCTACCTCTCCGACCTCGATGCCCTGATGCAGCAGCAGCCGGCGCTGGCGACGCGCTTCCTCTGGTCGTGCTCGCGGACACTTGCCGACCGGCTCCGGGCGGCCAACGCCAAGGTCGCCTTCCTCTCTGCCGCGGGCCGCTTCGAGTAGCGTGCGGCCGGGTTCGGCAGGCCTTGTGGAGCACCGGCGCGGCTGTCACCCCGGTGACGGGCTGCCCCTTCACCCCCACGCCGTTCTGTTGCGCCGGCGGTGGGAGAAGGTAGAGGCGGCCCTCCCACGAACGCTGTGAGCGCCATGTCGCGTGACCATGACATCGACCTTGCGCCGCTGCGCGACGCCGCGCAGTTGGCCGAGTACTTCGCGGCCGGAGCGAAGCCCGAGGCCGAGCGAGGAATCGGCACGGAGCACGAGAAGTTCGGCTTTGACCGCGCCTCAGGCCGGCCGCTCCCCTTCGACGGGGCCAAGGGCATCGAGGCACTGCTCCTCCGGCTCGCCGACCAGGGCGGCGGGTCGCCGATCCTCGATGCCGGGCGATGCATCGGCGTGCAGCTCGACGGTGCGACCGTGACCCTCGAGCCCGGGGGGCAGCTCGAGCTCTCAGGCCGGGTGACGCGCACCGCTGTGGAGACCCGCGACGAGATCCGAGACCACCTGCGCGACGTGCAGCGCATCGGCGCCGAACTGGACCAGCGCTGGTGCTTCTTCGGCATGACGCCCTGGGCCGGGCTCGATGACGTGCCGTGGATGCCCAAGTCGCGGTACCGTGTGATGCGCCCCTACCTGGAGCGCCAGGGCAGCGACGCCCACTGGATGATGAAGATGACCTGCACGGTGCAGGCGAACCTCGACTTCAGGTCGGAGCGCGATGCCATGGCGATGCTGGGCCTGGTCGCCCGGCTCAATCCGCTGGTCACTGCGATCTGGGCGGCCAGTCCGTCGCGCCAGGGCGTACAGCGCGGCATGGTGTCGGAGCGCATGGAGGTCTGGCAACACACCGACCCGCAGCGCTGCGGCACGCCCGCCTTCATGCTCGACGACGAGGCCGGCTTCGAGCGCTACGTGGAGTGGCTGCTCGACATACCGATGTTCTTCATCCGCCGTGACGGAGCGTACGTTGACTGGTCCGGGCGGTCCTTCAGGACGCACCTACGGGGCGGCTACGGGGTGACGCCCGTGCTTGGGGACTGGGAACTGCACCTGTCGACGGCGTTCCCTGACGTGCGGCTGAAGCGGTTCATCGAGACGCGGACTGCCGACTGTGGGCCACCACCGATGCTCTGGGCGCTCACGGCGTTCTGGCGGGGGATCCTGTACGACGACGGAGCCCGGGATCGCGCGCGGAGCATCGTCGATGTCGAGTCCCCTGCCCGGCTCGCGGCGCTCGCCCTCGAGTCCCGGGGTCTCGGGCTCGCCGGCACCCACGACGGACGGCGGATCCGCGACCTCGCCACCGAGGTGATCGAGGTGGCCCGGCGCGGGCTGGCATCGCAGCCTGGCGGTACCGCCGACGCAGCACTGCTCGACGCGCTCCTCGATCACCGGGGTGAGGCCACGTCACCGGCGGAGCGGCTGGGCGCCGAGCTCCGCACGCTGCCGGTCGCCGAGGTGCAGGAGCGCTACGCCATCGAGGCCTGGCTCTGACGCGCGGTCCGGCTGCGGATGGCTCGCTTGCCAGCCCGCGGCACCGCTGCTAGAGGCGCGCGCCACTTCGCACGCGGCCTGACCGATGGCTCGGCGTCCCGACGCACGTTGGGGAGCCCTCGGGATGACGGTCGCGGAGGAAACAACGCCAGGAGAAGAAGACGATGTCCAAGATCAGCATGCGTGACCTCCTCGATGCCGGCGTCCACTTCGGTCACCAGACCGGACGCTGGAACCCCAAGATGGCGCCCTACATCTACGGCGCCCGGAACGGGGTCCACATCATCGACCTGTCGAAGACGGCCCGCCTCTTCGACCGCGCCTATGAATTCGTCGCAGGCACCGTCTCGCAGGGCCGCAGCGTTCTGTTCATCGGCACCAAGAAGCAGGCGCAGATCATCCTCCAGGAGGAGTCGGCCCGGGCGCGGCAGTTCCATGTCACCAACCGGTGGCTGGGCGGCACGCTGACGAATTGGCGCACGATCAAGGGCGGTATCGAGCGCCTCAAGGAGCTCGACCGCATGGCGGGCGACGGCTCGCTCGAGAAGTTCACCAAGAAGGAGGCGCTGATGCTCTCGCGTGAGCGCGAGCGCCTCGAGTTCAACCTCGGTGGCATCAAGGACATGCCGGGCATTCCCGGCTGCGCCTTCATCGTCGATCCCCGCAACGAGGGTATCGCGATCGAGGAGTGCAACCGGTCGGGTATCCCGGTCGTGGCGCTCACCGACACCAACTGCGACCCCGACGGCATCGACCACGTCGTTCCGGCCAACGACGACGCGATCCGCTCGATTCGCCTGTTCGCGGCCGCGGTTGCTGACGCCTGCATCGAGGGCGCCCGCCGCTCCGGCGCGAACCGCCGCCAGGAGGACCTCACCTCGGTGGTCATGGACGAGGCCAGCGGCGCGGTCGTGACGAGCGAGGGGATGACGGCGCAGGTCATCCGCAAGCCCCACCACGCCGACCGCGACTGAGTCGGGCCGCTCCCCCCATCCATTCGGCGGCGCACGCGTCGCTCACCTCCGAACCATAGAGAATCGACATGGCGATTTCCGCATCAGCGGTCAGAGACCTCCGCGACCAGACCGGCGCGGGCATGATGGACTGCAAGAAGGCCCTCGAAGAGACGGGCGGCGACCTGGCGAAGGCGATCGAGTACCTGCAGATCAAGGGCATCAGCAAGGCTGCGAAGAAGTCGGGCCGCGTTGCCTCCGAGGGGCTCGTTGAATTCGTCGTGTCGCCCGACGGCAAGGAGGGCGCGATCGTCGAGACGAACTGCGAGACCGACTTCGTGGCTCGCAACGACGACTTCAGGCAGTTCGTGACCTCGGTCGCCCGGCTCGCGCTCGACGCCCGGATCCCGAGCGTCGAGGCCCTGCTGGCCGCGCCCTACGAGGGCAAGACCCTCGACGAGGTTCGTCTCGGAATGGTCGGTACCATCGGCGAGAACCTGACCATCCGACGCGCCGCCTACTATCACATCGGCAGCCCGGGTCTCGTCGCCGGGTACATCCACGGCGAGGGCAAGTTCGGCGTGCTCGCCGCCTTCTCCACGTCGGCGGAGACCCGCGATGAGCGTCTCGCCGAACTCGCTCGCGACATCTGTCTCCACATCTGTGCCTCGGCCCCGGTCGTCGTGCGCGACAGCGAACTCGGAGAGGATGCCATCGAGCGCGAGCGTCGCGTCTTCACCGAGCAGGCCATCGAGTCGGGCAAGCCCCGCGAGATCGCGGAGAAGATGGTCGTCGGTCGCCTCGCGAAGTGGAAGAAGGAGGTCTGCCTCGTCGACCAGCCCTTCGTGAAGAATCCCGACCTGACCATCGCCGCGGAGATCGCCCGCGTCTCCAAGGAGATCGGGGTCGAGATCCAGATTCAGGCCTTCACCCGGTTCGCACGCGGCGAAGGCATCGAGAAGGAGAAGACCGACTTCGCCGCCGAAGTGGCCGCGGCGCTCCAGTAGGCCCCTCAGCCCGCTTCGAAACCGAAGCGGGCTTTTTTCCGCCCTCCACACAGGCACCATGTCGACCACGCCCAAGTACCGCAGGGTCATGCTCAAGTTGTCCGGCGAAGCGCTCGCCGGCAAGCTCGGGACCGGTGTCGATCCCGAAACCCTCGGATACATCGCGTCCGAGGTGAAGCAGGTCCACGACGAAGGCGTCCAGGTCTGCCTCGTGATCGGCGGCGGCAACATCTTCAGGGGTATCGCCGCCAGCGCCAAGGGCATGGACCGCGCCTCCGCCGACTACATGGGCATGCTCGCGACCGTCATGAACGCACTCGCGATGCAGGACGCCCTTGAGAAGCTGAGACTCCACACCCGTGTGCTCTCCGCCATCTCGATGCAGGAGGTTGCCGAACCCTACATCCGCCGACGTGCGATGCGCCACCTCGAGAAGGGTCGCGTCGTGATCTTCGCCGCCGGAACCGGCAACCCCTACTTCACCACCGACATGGCGGGGTGCCTCCGCGCGATGGAGGTCCATGCGGAGGTCATCTGCAAGGGAACCAAGGTCGACGGCGTCTACGAGGCCGACCCGAACTCCCATCCTGAGGCGAAGCTCTTCAGGCGCATCTCCTACGACACGGTCCTCGCCCGCAACCTCAAGGTGCTCGACAGCACCGCCGTCGCGCTGTGCAAGGAGAACAACCTGCCGATCGTGGTGTTCAACCTGCGCAAGCAGGGCAACCTCCGCGGCGTGGCGCTCGGGCAGCCCATTGGCACCGTCATCGATGGCATTTATGACCCGGCGGTTGAGTACGCGTGAGCGTCGAGCACGCCGTTTGGACCTTCACTCCCGTGAGTCGTCATGCTGGCTGACATCGAGAAAGACCTGACCCAGAGCTTCGAGAAGGCCATCGCCCAGTTGAAGCGTGACCTGCTCAAGATTCGAACCGGCCGTGCCAACGCGTCGATGCTCGAGGACATCAAGCTCGACTACTATGGCGTGCCGACTCCGCTGACGCAGATCGCCACCGTCAAGGTTCCTGAGCCTCGCATGATCACCGTCCAGCCCTGGGAGAAGAACGTCCTTGGGCAGATTGAGCGGGCCATTCACCAGAGCGACCTCGGCCTGACGCCGACCAATGACGGCATCATGATTCGCCTGCCCATCCCTCCCCTCACCGGGGAGCGCCGTGCTGAGCTCGCCAAGCAGGCGCGCAAGAACGCCGAAGAGGCCAAGATCGCGATCCGGAACGCACGCCGCGACGCCAACGAGCTGATCAAGGACCTGCAGAAGGATGGCGACATCTCGGAGGACGACGCGCGCAGGGCAACGACGAAGGTGCAGGACCTGACCGACAAGGCCACCGCAACCGTCGACCAGATCGTCGCCAAGAAGGAACAAGAGATCGCGGAAGTCTGATGCCGCGGTCCCGCGCCGCGCTCGTCTTCGCAGGCGTCGCACTCTGCGCGTGCGCAGGTTCGACGCAGCCGGCAACGGCCTTCAACTCGGCCCCCCGACTCGAGCTGCGGGCCGACGGTTGGCGCCTCATGGATGTCGTGGAGCCTCATCCGGCATTCTGGTTCACCCTCCGTCCGACGAACTGGCCCGCCGACCGGCCACCTCCCCCGGTGGGGATTGGCTGCTCCGGCGCCGATGGGAGGGTCACCCTGTTCGACGAGGGGGCGGGCGACCCGGCCGGTACACGGGTCGAAGTCGAGGCGCCGGTCTCCCACCCGTTCGGGAAGGCCTGGCTCGTGGCCCCCGGATTCGACGCGGCCGGCCGGCTTGAGGTCTCAGGGGCGGCGGAGCGCCGGCTGCGTGTCGGCGACGTCTTCATCGTCTCCGCTGCTGAGCTGTCGCGCTGCCCGGTCGACCGCATCGGCCAGCACGAGGCGAGAGCAGTCGTCAGGAGTATCGCCAGCGACACGGCGACCCTGCAGCAGGTCAGCGGATCCGCACGCGGCCGCTCGCCGGTGCTGCTTCTCTTTGCAGGGACCTCGTTCACGACCCGCGCTCCCGTCCGGGTCGTGGTCGAGGGCCGCAGCGCGGACCGGCATGCGTCACGTGATGACCTGCGCGCGGTGCAGCGAATCGCAGACCGCATCGGTGCCGCGAACCTCGTCGTCGAGGCCGTCGAAGGCGCCTCTGATCTCGAGAGACTGTCTGGCGAGCCTACCGGGGCCGGGTCGCCCGTTCTCGGCGTCACGGTCCGGCGCTCGCGCGAGACCGCCGTGGTCACGCCGATTGGCTCGGCGCTCCACCCACTCGCTGCGCAGGACCCGGTTCGGCTGCCGGCGGGCAGCAGCCCCGAACTTGTCGCCGCGGTCGCGCTGTCCACGGCGCTTCGTCAGCGGGGCGATCTCGCCGCGGGTTGGAGCGCCCTGTCGGAGAGTCGGGCAGAGGGCTCAACGGCCGGGATCGCCCGGCAGCGGCAGGTGGCCTCCCAGCTGCTGACCGACCTCCACCTCACCGGCGAGGCGGTCCGCACGCTCGCCGTCGGCGAACCAGACGACGCGTCGACGAGACGCCGCGCAGAACGACTCATCCAGGCCAACGCGCCAAGCCTCGCGCTCGAGCTGCTGCGGCCCTCTGCAGGCTCCGACCTCGAGGCATCACGGCTGAGTGCCCGCGCGCTGGCGTCGTTGGGCCGAGCAGATGACGCTTTCGAGCTGCTGCTCGCGCAGCGCGACGCAGGGGAATCCGGGCAGGTGAGCCTGCCAGCCCGCATCGAGCTCGCAGGGCTGCTCAGCGCGCTGCAGCCCGAGTTGGCAGTCGTTCTGTACGAAGAAATCGCGTCAGCCCCTGGCTGCTCCGCCGCGGAGCGACTCGGGTACCTCGAGCAGGCACTCGGAGCGCGGATCGCGTCGCTCCAGAGGTCGGGGTTGCGTGACCGGGTGTCTGCATACCTCGACGCCGTGAGGCAGCTCCCACCGGGCGCTTCGCGCGCCCGTGCCGCGCTCCATGCTGCGGAGCTGATGCGCCTGACCGGGGCGGGCAACGCGTCACGCGTCCAGATGGCGGCCGCGTGCGAAGAACTCGAGGCGACGTCAGATCTCGAGGCACTGGTACGGTGTCGGGCAGAACGCGCCGAGGTTGAGTGCGGTGACGGGGGCGACCGTGGCGATGCGGGCCGAGCGGCGATGTTGTGCGTCCCTGCGGCGAACGCACTCCTCGAGGTGGCGCAGCGCGCGGGTGACTCGTCTGCGGAGGCCCGCGCCCAGATTCACCTTGCAGCGGTTTCGGAACGCTTGGGCGATCTTGGCTCGATGCGAAGAGGACTCGAGGCGGCTCGGTCCCTTGCGGAGGCAAGCGCCGACCCTGGCGCGATCCTCGACGCCTGGACTGCCTCGTTGTCCGCCGAGCAACGCGCCTCCGACACCGCCGCAACCGAGCGGCTGGCGACCGAGCTCGCCCAGTGGGAGCGAGCCCTGCTCCCGCCTGCGCTCCGCTGAGTCAGAGCGGCTGGCAGAGCAGCGCTCCGAGCGGATTGGAGCCGATCTCGGTCGGGCTCACACACACGTTGGTACCGCCGCAGGTGTAGCAGGTCTCCGCGGCGCGGCAGTCTTCGCTCGAGAAGCAGCTCTGGCAGCGATACACCATGCCGAGCGAGTCAAACGTGCAGACCGACGCTCCAGCACAGACGGCGTTGAACGGGTCAGTCCGGCTGGGAGCCCCAAGGCCACCCGTTCCGTTGCACACGCCCGCGATGTAGCAGGAGCCGGTCGACGTGTCGCAGGCCGCGTACTGGCCGGTATCGCCGAGCGTGGTCGCAGCGTTCACGCAGTCGTTGTCGTTCCGGCAGTCGCCGCTGGGCGCATCGATGCAGGCGCCGCTGCGGTCGCAGACCTGATCTGCGGGACACTCACACGCCGCGCAGGCGCCGCGCGTGCAGATTTGACCGCCGCTGCAGTCACTCGGCGTCAGGCAGTCGACACAGTAGCCCTCGACACAGTAGCCGGTCGCCCCACAGTCGGTTGACGTCGAGCAGGTTCCGCGCTGACGCAGGCACTGGCCGCTCTGCGTGCAGGTCTCGCCGGCACCGCAGTCCGAGGCGGTCACGCAGCCCACACATCGGCAGGCGACCGGATCGAGTTCAGGCGTCGCACCGCTGCAGTCGGCCGCCGTAAGGTCGCAGCTGCTGCACGACCCCGAATCTGGCGCGCAGACCTGCTCGCCGACCAGCGTCGTTTCGTTGCAGGTGTAACCCGTCGGGCAGCTCGTCCCGGCGCAGCCCTTGAGGCAAACCCGCCCCGTGCCAAGTGGAGCGCAGAAGCTCCCGGCTCCGCATTGCGCATCGGTCGTGCAGGTTCCGCAGGCTGGCGTCGGGGCGACGCAGTCCCCGCTCGTGGTGTCACACACCTGACCGCCGGAGCAACCCGCGGTGATGCAGTCAGTGCACGACCCGCTGCGCGGGATGCACTGCCGGCCGGTCGAGCCGCTGAAATCGAAGCAGGCAAAGCCCTCCTGGCAATCCGACTCCGAGGTACAGGCCGCTCCGCAGACACGACCCGTAGCCCCGAGCGTCACGCAGCGAGCGCCAGGCGCGCCACAGTCAGAATCGGCCGAGCAGGTATCGCACAACCCGCCATCGCCGGTTGATGCGGACTCGCACACACCGGTTGCCTCGTTGCAGGTCTCACCCGCCCCACACGCCGGGTCACAGCCGCTCGGCACGCAGGCGCCGTCGACACAGGTCTCACCCGAACCGCACTCGACCGTGTCGCAGGGATCGGGCGAGCCGTCGGTGCACCGACCGTTGTCGCAGAACTCGCCCGGACCGCAGTCGCTCGCGGTCGAGCACGAATCCGGCTCCGCCGCGACGCAGGCTCCCGACTCGCACGACTCATTGGCGTCACAGTCGTCGTCTGAGGCGCACTGCGCCCCGCTGGCGTAGCAGACGCCATCGACGCAGGTGGTACCTGCTCCGCAGTCACGCGGACCGGCGCACTCCTGGTTGGTGCAGACGCCCGCAACGCCGTCGTCGAAGGTCCCACCCTCGCCGAGGAACATGCAGGCCTCGACAAACCCCTCGACCTGGCCGCAGCCGCCGGCGCCCTCGCAGGCGATGACCTCGCAGCTGCCCTTGTCGCAGACCGTCCCTCGCTCGCAGTCCGCCGACCCCGAACATTCAGGGTCCGACTTGCATCCTGCCATCCAGGCTGTTCCGGCAAGCGTGAGCGCCGCAAACAGCGTGCCGAGTCTTTGAGTCATCATTTCGCCGCCTCTCTGATGGACTGTGGCTTCGGTGGGCCCGCGGCGCGCAGGTTACCTTCGCACGCGCTTCGTTGCAACGTGAGACTGACGCCCCGCCCGCCCGAGGATACCGCGCCGACCCTTGACCGGCGCGCCTGCCTTTGCGACCCTCGACAGGTTCATTGAGCTGCTTGCTGAGGTCGCCTGATGCGCTCACTGCTCCGCGAAGGACTCAAGAAGGTGTTCGAACGCGACGTGCGTCGGCCCTCGGGCGGCCGAGCTGCGACCGTCATTGCCGTCGCCGCGCAGAAGGGCGGGGTCGGCAAGACGACAACCTCGGTGAGCCTCGCCGCGGCGCTCGCGCGCAACCACGGAATGCGCACCCTGCTGATTGACCTCGACCCGCAGGGGCATGTCCGGGCCTCGCTGCAGCAGGTGCTTTCTGGCGGTGGGGGGCCCCTGTCGCAGGTCCTCCTCGATGACCGAGCAGCCACCGAGGTACTCGACATCGCCTGCCCTACGCGGGTCGAGCTCCTCGACACCGTCGGCCCCGACCCCCGGCTCGCAGAGACGGAGTCGCTGCTGTCGACGCGGATCGGCAAGGAGACCATCCTGCGCGACGCCCTCGTCACCACCCGCACCCACTACGACTTCATCGTGATCGACTGCCCGCCGAACCTGGGCAACCTCTCGATCGCGGCCCTCGCCGCCACCGACCTCGTGCTGATCCCGTGCGACCTATCTGCGCTCGCCGTGCGCGGCGTCGACTCGCTCGTCAGGACCCTGGGCACCATCGGCTCGCGCCTGAATCCGAATCTCGACATCGCCGGCATCCTGCTGACCCGGGTCGACGGTCGCACCGTGAACCAGAACGAACCTGTGATCGCAGACCTCGAATCGACCTACGGTGACGCGATCCTACCGGTGAGGATCGGCGTCAGCAGCTCGTTGCCGAAGGCACAGGCCGCCGGCATCGACATCTTTGGCTTCGATGCCACGTCGCGTGCCGCGCAACAGTATGCGGAGCTCGCAACGTGGCTGGTGCGTCGACCTCGGCACGCGGCTCCATGACGCGCGTATGGCTCGCGCTCGCGGCGCTGCTGTTCTTGTCCTCGGCCTGCGCCGCTCCGCAGGCGGCCCGCATGCCGGCATCGATCGCACTCAAGCCACACCCGGGTGACGCGCGCGAGCTGTCAGCGACCCGCGACCCGGGAGCGTGGTCGAGGCGTCCGGCGAGTCGTCGGTGCGGCGAACCGGCGCAGTGTGTTGCCGAGGCGATCGCCACCGCCAGTGCCGCCGTGACCGACTTTGAGGATCCGGGAGCAAGCAGCGAGATGCTCTCCCCACGCTCCGCGCTCGAAGCGTGGCTCCGTGTCGACGAGGCCGTCAACCTCGCCCGCCTGGCCGCCGCCCCCCGCCCGGACCCGCGCCCCGTCAGCATCGAGCGGCGCCTCTCGGCAGAGCGACGGCGTGTCGCACCCGGAGAGCTCCACCTCTTCGCGATCAATACGCGGGAGCGGATCCGCATCAGGCTGTAC
>JBILLP010000434.1:0-3610 GCA_044376025.1 Bradymonadia bacterium | reverse complement strand
TCGAATCGCGCAAGCGCGTCCACGAGCCGCTCGAGCGACACGGGATCGGCAAGGTCCGCGGCCACGACGGCGGCGTCGGTCCCCAAGCCTGACGCGAGCTCTGCGGCGAGTGCCTGTGCAGCGTCGACGCTCTGGTTGGCGTGCAGCACGAGGTCCCACCCGTCGCGGGCGAGTGCGCGCGCCACGGCCGCGCCGATGCGTCGCGCGCCGCCGGTGACGAGGGCGCGTGGCCGCTGGTTCGGCACTTGTCGGGGGCTGGGAGTCGGAGTGCGGCCTGCCATCGCGTCTTCGCCCTACGGTGACGTCGACGGCGCGCGCAAGGCATCGTTTCATGCCGGGCATCGATCGGCTACCGGCGTCATCGGGTCATCCCGGCCACCTGCCCCCCCCGACGAGCGAGATCCATGACGACCGCCTACGAGCACCTCTGCGAGCGCTTTCGACGCATCTCTGCCATCTCCGACGCGCGCGGCATCCTGACATGGGACATGTTGACGATGATGCCGGCGGGAGCCTCGGAGGGCCGGGGGGAACAGCTCGCTACGCTTGAGGCGCTCGCGCACGACGCGATGACGGAGCCCTGCGTCCGCGCATGGCTCGACGAGGCAGCGGCGAACCCGCCCGGGACCGCCGACGAAAGGGCCAACCTGCGGGAGATGCGTCGCCAGTGGGTCCATGCCGCTGCGGTCGAGCCGGCGCTGGTCAAGGCCTTCTCGCTTGCCGGGACCCGCTGCTACCAGGTCTGGACGCAGGCGCGGGCGGAGGATCGCTTCGACCTGTTCAAGCCCGCCCTCGAGGAGGTGCTCGGCCTGTCGCGCGAGGTCGCGGCCGCCAAGTCCGCGTCGCTCGGATGCTCGCCCTATGATGCGTTGATCGACCAGTTCGAGCCGGGGATGCGGGCCAGCCGGATCGATGAGCTGCTGGCGCCCCTGCGGGCGCGGATCCCAGGGCTGATCGACCGCGTGATCGAGCACCAGGCCCGGACGCTGCCTGCGGTGGTGCCTGCCGGTCCCTACGCGGTCGAGTCGCAGCGCCACCTCGGCCTCGCGGTGATGAAGCTGCTGGGATTCGACTTCGACCGGGGCCGCCTCGACGTGAGTGTCCACCCCTTCTGCGGCGGCGCATCGGGGGATGTCCGGATCACGACCAGGTACCGCGAGGACGACTTCGCGCCGGCGATGATGGGCGTGGCACACGAGACCGGCCATGCCCTGTACGAGTTGAACCGTCCCGCGGCGTGGCGGGGGCTGCCGGCCGGCCAGGCCCGCGGCATGGCGGTCCATGAGTCGCAGTCGCTCTTTGTCGAGATGCAGCTCTGCCGCTCCCGACCCATGATGGGTGTCCTCGCGGGGCTGGTGACCGAGCACCTCGGGCCGATCGACGGGCGTGCGTGGACCGCCTCGGACCTCTTGCCGCGGTACACGAAGGTGGAGCGGAGCTTCATCCGAGTCGATGCGGACGAGGTGACCTACCCGATGCACGTGGTGCTCCGCTTCGAACTCGAGCAGGCCCTGATCGGGGGTTCGCTGCAGGTTGGCGACCTGCCTGACGCCTGGAACGCCGGGATGGAGCGGCTGCTTGGCGTGACGCCACCTTCGAACCGGCTCGGCTGCCTGCAGGACGTCCACTGGACCGACGGATCCTTCGGCTATTTCCCGAGCTACACGCTTGGAGCGATGATTGCGGCGCAGCTCGCCGCGGCGCTGCGTCGCGAGCTGCCGTCGTTCGATGGCCTGCTGGGCGCGGGCGAGCTGGGGCCGATCCGGGCGTGGATGAAGGATCGCATCCACGAGCGGGGCTCGCTGGTGAGCGTGGATGAGCTGGTACAGTCGGCGACGGGGGCCCCGCTCTCCGCCGACGCGCTGCTGTCACACCTCGAGGCGCGGTACCTGTCGTGACGCGGCGGGAGTCGCCCGCGCGGCGCGTCGATCGGTTGACGCCAAGCCGGCTGATCTGCTACCGCGCCTCGCCCCGGGTCCGCCCCCATTCGTTCGGATCGTGACCTGGTCGTCTTTGTTCCTCTCCCGGCATTGAAGCCGGGCCCCCGGAGTCAGTCGTGGCGAACAAGAAGTCGGCAGAGAAGCGCATCCTTCAGACCGAGGCCCGCACCGAGCGGAACCGCTACTGGCGCAGCACGATGCGCACCTCGATCAAGAAGGTCCGCGCCGCCGTCGAGGGCGGTGACCTCGCGGCCGCCCAAGATGCGCTCAAGGCCGCCGTCAAGACCACCGGCAAGGTGGCGAGCAAGGGCGTCATCCACAAGAAGCAGGCCCAGCGGCGCATCTCGCGCCTGATGAAGGCCGTTGCCGAGCTCAGCAAGTAACAGGTGGCGAGCCGGCCGGGACGCTCCGGCCCTGCTCCCCTAGCGCAGCCTCGCCGTCCCCGGTTGGCAAAGCTGCAGAATCAACGCCTCGAGCCAGATCGAGTCGTCGATCCGGGATGACTTCAGCCGGGCGTCCGTCCGCGCGACGGCATCGAGAAGCCGAACCAGGGTCGGCACCGAGAATGCGCGCGACGCCTGCTCGGTGTCCCGGACCTTGAACGGTGGAACCCCGAGCAGCTTGGCTGCTTCGCGGGTGTCCTCGCCGTTCTCCACCGCGGCGCGTATGCCGAGCAGCTGGCGGGCCTGGCGCGAGAGCATCGCCGTGATGCCGACCGCGCTCTCACCGTCCCCGAGCAGGCTCCGGAGGGTCGAGAGCGCCGTGACCGCGTCGCGGCGGGCAATCTGATCCATCAGCTCGAACACGCTGCGGGACCTGACGTCGGATACCACCGCCCGGGCGGCCTCGACGGGCACGGGTGTCCGGGCTCCGGCGGGCGCCGCGACATAGAGCGCGATGCGCTCGAGCGATGCGTCGACCTCGCGCATCGACGGCCCGATCGAGGCGAGCAGCTCCTCCGGCGTCTCGGGGGCAAGGACCAGCCCCTTGGCCTGTGCCCTGCGCTGGATCCACGGAAGCAGCTCCGCCGCCGGCGGCGCGACCAGGTCGACGTGCGCCTCGCCTGCGGCCTCGATGACCCGCTTCACCGCCTTGATCCGCTTGTCGAGCGACGAGGCGCAGAACACGACCACCGCCGCCGGCTCCGGGCTCTCCGCGTACTCCGCGATCGGCGCCCACTCGCTTGCCGCCAGCGACTGTGCCTGCAGCACGACGACCATACGCCGCGGCGCGAACATCGGGAGCGTGCTCGCAGCCGCGACGATGTCGACGCCCCGGGTCTCGCTCGCGAGGAGCCTCATGTGGTTCAGCTCATCGCGACCCTGAGGAAAGACCGACGCCTCGATCCGTGACAGTGCCTCATCGCGGAGGAAGAGGTCTTCTCCCTCGAGCACGAACAGCGGGGAGAACGCGCCGTCACGCGTGACACGCCTGAAGAACGACCGGACCGCCTCGCTGCGGTCTGCACCGCTCCAGCCTCTCGCCTCCGACCTGCTCCCCGACTTCGTGGCCACGCTTGCTCCGTCGATCCGGGGTATCGACCCCTCCGATGAGGCGAGGATACTCGCTCCCGGGCGGACTTGCCACGACCCGCGTGTGTGATAGACCCGCGGGTCCCGCCGTTCAGGGCTGTTTCACCATCGCGAGCAAGACATGCCGCACGCCTACAT
>JBILLP010000433.1:0-3624 GCA_044376025.1 Bradymonadia bacterium | reverse complement strand
GGCGAGCTGCCGGCGCTTGGCGTCATCGAGCGAGAGCAGGCTGGCGAGTTTGTCGGCGACCGCGGGCCGACGGCGCAGCAGCGCCGGCGATGCGTAGATGTCGTAGCTCGGCCGGTTCTCGGCGAGCACGCGTCCCCGGACATCGAGGATGCGCCCCCGGTCGGGCTGGATGTCGCGCTCGCGGACAAAGTTGTCGGCCGCGATCCGGGCGTACCCATCGCCCTTGAGGACCTGCAGGTACCAGAGCCGGGCCACGAGCACGAGCCAGGGCACCATGAAGAGCACGGCCACGATCGCCAGGCGCTGCGACCGGAGCCGGACCTCGCTCGGGCCGGTGAGGCCGGCATAGCCGGCATGCTCGGGGCTGGCCGCTGCCATGGCTGCCCGTGCGGCACCGCTGCGGGGCGAGGGTGTCATGACCACTGCAGCGCGTTGCCGGCGGCGCGGCGGCCGGCAAGCCAGGTACCGAGGCCCCGGAGCACGAGCATCAGGGGCAGCGCGAGCACCCCGGTCGCGAGCGCCGCGCCGGGCGTGACCTTGGCGAGCCAGGGCCAGGGGCTCGAGAGCCCTTCGAAGCCCGCAACCAGCGTGACGAAGGCCAGGTCGAAGACGGTCGACATGATCGCGGCCCATCCCGCGGCCGCGAGCAGGCCCTCGAGCAGCAGCCGGTGCTTGAACCAGAGCGTGACGAGCGCGGGCACCAGCAGCGCCACGAGCCAGACGCCGCGTGCGGCGCCCCCCATGAGGCCGGCGACCCCCCCGAGCAGCAGGACCGTCGCGAACGCCGCGACCGCATCCCTCCGCAGGGCGACCCAGACCACGACAATGACGGGGACGTTGGCGAAGAAGCGCTCGATCTCGAGGCCCGGGGCTGCCCCGGCAAGCGCCCAGAGCGAGACCAGCCCGAGCAGCCATGCGGCGATGAGGTCGCTCACAGCTCCTTCTCCCCGAGCACGATGTAGACCTCCTCGAGCCGCGAGAAGTCGACCGCCGGCTCGACGGAGACCTCCTGGAAGAGCCCCTGCGTCGCGGACTTCACCGCCGCGATCCGCCCGACGACGAGATCGGCGGGAAAGCGCCCCCCAATGCCGCTGGTGACGAGGATGTCTCCCTCGCGGACCTCGTCGCGCCGGAGCAGGTAGGCGACGCGCGCGGCGTAGTCGTTGGCGTGGCCGAGCCCCTGCACCACGCCGCGGGCGCGCGTGCGCTGCACGACGACGTCGATCGAGGAGCGCGGGTCAACGGCGAGCATGACCTGGGCGTAGGGGCCCGAGGACTCGGTCAGGTAGCCGACCACGCCGGCGGACGAGACGACCGGGAGTCCCGCAGCCAGCCGCGGGTGGTTGACCTGCAGACGCAGGGTCTGCACGCGAAAGAAGGGGGTGACATCCTTGGCGATCACCCGGGCGGGCACGAGCTCGAGCCTGGGGTGCCCGGCGGCGTAGCCGACGAGCCCGCGCAGGCGGGCGTTCTCCTGCATGACGCCCATGAGTCGGGCGTTCTCCTCGCGCAGCCGGTCGACGTCAGCCCGGAGGCGCTCGACCTCGCCATGGAGCCTGCCGGCGTCGAGCAGCCGGGACCACCACCCGGTCGGTGTCGAGAGGACACGGCCGGCTCCCGACTCCGCGGCCGACGACGCCCTGAAGAGCCCGTTCGCCAGGAGTCCGAACCCCGAGGTCGCGTCACGGCGCTCGAGCACGACGAGCACGACCGCGACCGCCAGCACGACCAGCAGCATCGCGACCGCGCGGTATCGGCGAAGAAGGTCAGCCACCGTCGCCCGTCACCCCGGCATCAAGCCGGCATGGCGACCATCTGGAGCAGGCCGGGCTCGTTCAGCGTCTTGCCGCTGCCGAGGACCACCGCGCTCAGAGGGTCGTTGCAGATCACCACGGGCAGACCGGTCTCCTCGCGGATGAGCAGGTCGAGGTGCTTGAGCAGTGCGCCACCGCCGGCGAGCATGATGCCCTTGTCGACGATGTCGGCGCTGAGCTCGGGTGGGGTGCGCTCGAGGGCGTTGCGGATGGCCTGGACGATGGCCCGCACGGCGGGGGTCAGCGCCTCGCGGACCTCGTCGGACGAGACGTCGACGGTGCGCGGCAGGCCGGCGATCAGGTCGCGCCCCTTGACCTCCATCATCAGCTGCTCGCCGGTGTCGAAGGCGTTGCCGATGGTGCACTTGATCAGCTCCGCGGAGCGTTCGCCGATCAGCAGGTTGTGGCGTCGCTTGAGGTGCTCGATGATGGCGTCGTCCATCTTGTCGCCACCGACGCGGATCGACTCGCTGTAGACGATGCCGCCGAGCGAGATGACGGCGACCTCGGTCGTCCCGCCGCCGATATCGACGATCATGTTGCCCGACGGCTCGGCAATCGGCAGGCCGGCACCGATCGCGGCGGCCATCGGCTCCTCCATGAGGAAGACCTCGCGGGCGCCTGCCGACTCAGCGGCCTCCTTGACGGCGCGGCGCTCGACCTCGGTGATGCCGAAGGGCACGCAGATGACGACGCGCGGCGAGACGAGCAGCCGGCGGTTGTGGGCGCGCGTGATGAAGTACCGGAGCATCGCCTCGGTGATCTCGAAGTCGGCGATGACGCCGTCCTTCATGGGCCGGATCGCGGTGATGCCACCGGGCGTCCGCCCGAGCATCTCCTTGGCGTCGCGACCGACGGCGAGCACGCGCCGACCTCCCTTGGCATCCTTCTGGATGGCCACGACCGACGGTTCGCTCGTGACGACGCCCTTGCCCCGGGTGTAAATGAGGCTGTTGGCGGTACCGAGATCGATCGCCAGGTCGTTCGAGAAGAGACCGAGGAGTTTGTCGAGGATCATTCGTTCGGCGCCAGGCCGGCGACATGCCAGCCGATGGGCGGTAGCGCCCGGCGGCAGGTGAGGCAAGCGTCGAGGCGCGCCCCGAAGCAGCGGGGATCGGGGAGCGGCGTGATCACTCCGCCCAGTCCTCGCCGAGCGGCACCGCGGCGAGCCAGCGGCCCTCGACCTGCCACTCGAGGCGGGATGGCTCGCCCTTGCGCCGCGCCGCGGCGAAGCGGAGGGGCCGCGACCGGGCGAGGCCGACGAAGGCCCTGACGTCGGCGACGACCTCATCGGCGATCTCGTGGTCGGCCATGCCCTCGATGCCCTCGTAGTCGAGCCAGTCCTCGGCGCGGGCATCGCCGGGACCGGCAGCGTCGATCCACCACTCGGGGGCAGAGGTCGAGACGGTCACGACGATCGTCACGTCGTCGCGCCGCAGCGTGATGCGCCACTCGTCGGTTGCGGCCTCGACCGAGACGACGGGTTCTTCGACGAGGACTTCGAGTGCGGCGAGTCTGGCGGCGGGCTGTGGCACGGTGCGGGGTCCCGGGAGGTGCGCGGCGGAGCCGCAGGTCGAGAGCGGCGCGCTTAGCGCGGGGAGCCGCGCCGGCGCAACCGGGGATTCGCCGCAGACACGTGGCTTGCCTCGGCTCGATCCTCGGAGTATCGGTCCCGGCCTTTGCGCGCTCGCGGGCAGCCGCCCGTGAGCCGGATCCTGTCGGGACGACACATGCTCGAGACACTTCGCGAACAGCGCCGGAACAAGTTCATCTATGGCATCCTCGGCGTCATCATCGTCGTGTTCGTGCT
>JBILLP010000048.1:0-11302 GCA_044376025.1 Bradymonadia bacterium | reverse complement strand
GCGCGGTCCTGAAGCGAGCCAATCGTTCATCACGGGTGATTGAGGGGCCGTCGCCAGCCGGGTCCGGAATCGGCCAGTGAAGCCGTCTGGCCTCGCCAAGGAAGGCCGGGCAGACCTCCTCGGCACACAGCGTGATGACGGTCCCCACCGCCTCGGGATCGATCGTCAGCACGGACTTCGATGCATGCGCCGAGATGTCCACGCCGAGCTCGCGCATCACGTCAACTGCGTAGGGGTTCACCGTCGATGGCTCGCTTCCCGCGCTGATCACCCGGATTCGGTCGCCGAGCAGCATGCGCGCCAACCCCTCTGCCATCTGGCTCCGGGCGGAGTTCGCAACGCAAAGGAAAAGAATCGCCTTGGTGTCGTGGTTCATGATTCACGTTTCGTACGACGCGCACGCCGCGCTGAGCCTGACGTTGTTGCCGGCGGGCGAGCGTTCCGCAAGGAGCTGGCGCTTCGCCTCGTCGACAACTGTCGAGCCCCATCGCCCCACGGCCGAGCAGGCGGCCGGCGAGGGGCCGCCCGACTCGATGCGGCTTGCGCCAGTAGAGGTCATCTGCGCCCTTCGAACAGGCCGGTCTCGACGCCAGACCTCTCGCCTGGGAGACCGACCGTCTGTATGCGGTGGAGGCACCTTTGCGCAAAGGGGCGCGGCTCAGAAGAGAGGCGGCGCCCGGCGGGTGTGTTGCAGCAGGAGTCAGAAATGCAGGTCGGGTTTGTGGTTCTTTACGTGACGGATGCAGAGGCCTGCCGCCGTTTCTGGGTGGAGCAGGTTGGCATGGTGGAGAAGAAGCGGGATGAAGCCGCAGGCCTTGTCATTCCGCAGGTGGGATTTGCCGACCAGGCCTTCGGCTTCCAGCTCGTGCCCCTGGCGTTGATGCAAACCAACCCCGACAAGCTCGACCTCGCCAGGCCGTCCATCTGCTTCAGGTCAGAAGACCTCGACGCCACCCGCGCCGGGCTCGTGGCGCGCGGCGTGAACGCTACCGAGGTGGGCGACCACCACGGCATGCGCAACTTCGCCTTCTGCGACAACGAAGGACGCTGGTTCGCCGTCGCGGGATGAGTGAGCCCAACGAGGAGCGAGCGGCCGAGCTGCCGGCTCGTGAGCCTCTTCGACAGCCTCGCGCCGCCGCCAACGCCACGCCACCGGCTCTACGTAGGTGGCAAGCACCTGCCGCCCCGCGTCAGCCCGGTCCGCCTACGGGACACAAGGGATCGGCACCTTCGTGACCTCGACCCCGTGGAAGACGTCGTCGTCTGCGTCGACGTTGATCAGCGCGAAGTCGGCACCGCCCGGACCCCGGTTCCTGAAGGCACCATCGGTGACGACCACCGAGCGGCGCATCCAGGTGTTCGTGTTGGTCTTTGTGACCGTGAAGGCGGTCTTCTCCGGGTCATCGGTGGCATCATACCTCAGCGCGAACTGCCCGGAGCCCGCGTCGAGGTAGTCGACCGACAGCGTCACCGGGCCTGCGTGCGAAGCCAGAAGCGCGTCATCGATGTCGAACGACATGGTGTCCCTGCCCATCGCGTGCGCGAAGCTGCGTGCAAACCGGTCATACGGGTGCGAAGACGCTGTCAGCGGCCCGCGGAGACGCCACCTACCGATGCTGGTCCCAGACGGGTCGAGCTGCGTGATGAACCGCTCATAGTTGCCGGGCACGATCCTCCAGCCGGCGTCATTGAAGCCCTGCTGCGTGGCTCGCTGGGCAACCTGGCCCCTGGTCGCCGCGGCGACGTCGTCCATCTGCGCGCCCTGCGCCGCGTACGCGGCGCAGATTGCAAGGTACCGGCTCGTGTTCGACAGCCGCGCTGGACCGCCAAAGACCTCGACCGGGAACTTGACCGTGTCGGCCGCGTCGAGCCCCTCGTGCAGGATGCTGAATCCCCCCGCGGCGGTCGCGGGATCGAGCTCCGCCGCCCACGTGTTGAAGAACTCGAACGCAAAGGCGAAGTCGTCGGTGTAGGTCCGCTCGAGGCACGACGCGGTCACGTCCCAGATGCCGAGTCCGGCGTGGAGCTGCTCAACGGCAGTCCAGTACATGCCCATGCGGAGATTGAGCTGGAAATAGGGCCTGCTCCACGTCTGGTCCATCTCGTTTCTCGAGAACAGCCTCACGTCAGAATCCACCGCGTACCGCTTGAAGGCATCAGTCACCTCCTGCGACTCGGTGAGGTGGTGCCCCCTGACCTGCCCGCCATACTTGGCCCCGAAACCTCCCCGCACATTCGTGCGCACCCACTCCCATTCCGCAGGGTATCCCGTGGATTCGATATCCTGGAACAGCAGCGGAATCGGCGGACCGACACCCTCCTGGAACGCCTCGCGAAAGCGCTCGAACACCCAGAGCCGAAACGTGCGCCAGTCGGCGTCCGGGATCTGGTACTCCGCAGGGACCTGCGTCGGTTCCTCATACGGCGCCTCGTCGCCCGTCGCGCCTGTGTCGACCCTGACAAAGCGTACCCGGGCCTGCAGGTGCGGCGGCAACTCCTCACGCACGTGCCGCGCCAGCGCATCCACGAGTTCGCCAAAGTAGTTCTGGTAGGCAGGGTCGAGGTAGTACCCGTAGAGATAGGTCCCGTCGGTGACCTGCGGCACGCCAGCGCTCCACAGCCACGGCGGTACGCTGTTTCCGGTCGCCCCCCCGATCGGTGAAACCTGGATGCTGAACGACTGGTCCTGGGCGTCGGCGAGCCGAAGCTGGTCATCGAGCGCGGCCCAGTCGAACACGCCCAGCTCAGGATTCACGTTGGACCAGAGCTCAGAGTAGCCTTGGCCACGAAGAAAGGGATAGGTGTCGGGTGACTCGAAGCCCGAGCGGTCCCAGACACCATAGGCGGCGCGGGCAAGGCCGAGCCTCTCCTCCACCGGCGCGTCGCACGCCGGGCCCGACGTGTCGCCTCCACCGGAGCCGGTGTCGACCTCCGCGTCGGCGCTGTCGGCCTCCGCATCGGCGCCGTCGACCTCCGCGTCGGCGCTGTCGGCCTCCGCATCGTCGCTGTCGGCCTCCGCATCGGCGCTGTCGGCCTCCGCATCGGCGCTGTCAGCCTCCGCATCGGCGCTGTCGACCTCCGCATCGGCGCCGTCGGCCTCCGCATCGGCGCCGTCGGCCTCCGCATCGGCGCCGTCGCGTCCGTCAGCCGGTACCGCAGCAGAGTCCAGATGGCATGCGTTGTGTCCCGTGGCCGCAGCAGCCACGATCCAGGCTGCCAGACCACGTCGAAATCTCCACATGCAACCCCTTCGAGGCGGTGGGGCCACCCAGCGCCGCACTCCCTCACGTTGCCACGGCTTGGCTCCAAAGTCGAGGACGAGGATCGCCTCACCGTTCTCTGCATCGCTCCGGGCTGGGTCGGCAGACCGCGGCAGCCCAGCTGCCGTCCATCGCCACGCGCCCGAGCGCCGACGCCGCACCTCGAGCCGCACTCGCCGCCGCCCTTCCCCTCTTCGCCGCAGCGCGACACGCATCGGCGCAGCAGGGCGGCGACGACGTCCGCATCGAGGTATCGACGCTCCGCAACGCCACCGGCACGCTCAACTGCAGGCTCTTCGCCGAACCGGGCTCCTTCCCCGTCGGCGGGGGCGTCAAGACGGTGCGGGCCTCGATCAACGGTGCGAAGACCACGTGCGCCTTCGAAGACGTCGCGCCGGGAACCTATGCCGTGGCGGTCGTCCACGACGAGAATGCCAACGGTCGCCTCGACAAGAACCTCTTCGGCGTGCCGACCGAGGGCTACGGCGTCTCGAACAACCACACCTACGCGCTCTCCGCGCCGAAATGGGGCGAGTCGCGGTTCACGGTCGCTGCGGGCGAGCCCGCGACCCTGCGGGTGAGCCTGCGGTACTGAGGGCGACCCCGCCTGCCCCGCGACGCGCCGCTTGCGAGCCGACCAGGCCCCGAGTACCTGGCCCGCATGCCGTCGTTTCGCCGTTCTTCAGCCCTGCCGGTCGGGGTCTACGACGAGGTGCTCTCCGAGCGCCTCGAGCATCGGCTCTCTGCCCTGCAGCCCGGCCAGGCAGAGGTGCACGCGCTCGGCGACGACGCAGAGGTCGACGACCAGCTCGTCGCGCTCGTCCGCGACGCCGCACGGATCGCGATCGCCTCGAGGAAGCGCTCCTCTGACAAGCTGGCCGTCGCGGCGCGAATCCTCGAGCAGCTCGGCCGCGACCCGGCCTTCGACGCCGACGAGCTCCGCCTCGTGCCGCGGCTGCTGCGTGGCATCCACCCGATCGCCCACGGCGAGACGGTGCAGCCCCCGACGCCGCCACGAGGCTCGCTGCTCGCGTCGGGGTTGATCACCAACGCGCAGGGCGAGAGCGTGCTCGACCACCTCGCGAGCGAGTTCGCCAGCGCCGACCGCATCGACCTGCTCTGCTCCTTCATCAAGCTGAGCGGGCTCGACCGCATCAAGCACCTGATCGAGCGGCATCGCGCGCGCGGCCGCCCGCTCCGGGTGCTCACCACCACCTACATGCGGGCCACCGACCTCAAGGCCGTCGAGCTGCTGCACCGCCTCGGCGCCGAGGTCCGCGTCTCGTACGACGAGAGCCATACGCGGCTGCACGCCAAGGCCTGGATCTTCCACCGAGACAGCGCCTACTCCACCGCCTACGTCGGCTCCTCGAACCTTTCGCACGCCGCCCAGACCGACGGCCTCGAGTGGAATGTCCGCATCGCACAGGCCGAGCAGCCCGAGCTCGTCGACGCGATGGCCAGCGTCTTCGACAGCTACTGGCTCGACGACGACAAATTCGAGCCTTTCGACGGCAGCGAGCCCGTGCGCGCGAGGCTCGCCCGATCGCTGGCCGACCCCGGTCCGAGCCGGAGCCTGCTCACCCTCGACGTCGAGCCGAAGGAGTGGCAGAAGCCCATCCTGCGCGAGCTCGCGGAGGCGAGGGGCGCGGGGCGCCACAAGAACCTCGTCGTCGCGGCGACCGGAACCGGAAAGACGCTCATCGCCGCCTTCGACTTCGAGAAGCTCCTGCGCGACGAGAAGGTCGAGACGCTGCTGTTCGTCGCACACCGCAAGGAGATCCTCGAGCAGGCCCGAAACGCGTTTCGCCAGGTGCTGGGGCGGCCGAATTTCGGGGAGCTCTGGGTCGACGGTCAACGCCCCGTCGAGTTTCGGCACACATTCGCGTCGGTGCAGTCGCTCGACGGGGCAACGCTCGATGCGAGCCATTTTCACCACGTCATCGTCGACGAGGTCCACCACGCCGCCGCGAGGTCCTATGACACGCTGCTGCGGCGGCTCACGCCGCGCGAGCTTGTCGGGCTGACGGCAACCCCGGAGCGCGCCGACGGCAGGCTCTACGAGGACCACTTTCCGCGGCCCTACGTCGGGAACCTTCGGGTCTGGACCGCGATCCCGAACGTGCTCGTGCCCTTTCGCTACTTCGTGCTCGACACCGAGGGTGTCGACCTGACCGACGCGAAGTGGAACGGCGGCTACGTCGACTCCGACCTCTCGCGGCGGCTCGTCACCGCCGCCGACCTCTGGATTCGCACGGTGTTGCGGGCCCTGCGCGACCACGTCGCCCGCCCGGACCGCGTCAGGGCGCTCGCCTTCTGCGTCGACAAGGCCCACGCGGCCGTCGTCGCCGACCGCCTCACCCGTGACGCCGGCCTGACTGCGCGGGCACTCACCGACGAGACGCCGCGCGAGGAGCGCAGCCGCGCGAAAGACGACCTGCTCGCCGGCAAGGTCCAGGTGCTTTGCGTGGTCGACCTCTTCAACGAGGGCGTCGATATTCCCGACGTCAATACACTCTTCTTGCTGCGGCCCACCGAGAGCGCGACGGTCTTCTTGCAGCAGTTCGGCCGCGGTCTGCGGCGGGCTCGCGACAAGGATGTGTTGACCGTCTTCGACCTCACGGGGCGCCAGCACCCCCGCTTCAGGTTCGACCGCCACCTGCGCGCCCTGCTCGGCCATTCGCCGCGCGAGCTCCGGACCTTCGTCGATCGGGGCGAGGGGCGGCTGCCCTCGGGCTGTGTGGTCCGTTTCGAGGAACGGTCGCAGCGCGATATCCTCGAGCGCATCAAGCACGCGATTCCCGACACGCTTCGCGGCATCCGCGAGCTGCTGCAGGCCCATCGCGACGAGGGCTGGACGCTGTCGCAGTTCATCGAGGAGACTGAGATCGATCCGCTCGACCTCTACCGAGACCACCGTTCGTGGGCGTCGCTCCGGGCCGAGGTCGGGCTCCTGACGCTGCCGACCCACAACGAGGAGCTGGCCGCCCTCAAGAATGTGCAGAAACTGCTCGAGGTCGACGACCCGATCCGGCTCGACGCCTGGGAGCGCTTCGTACGGGGCGAGGAGCCTCGCACCGAGGCGGAGCGCCGGCTCGCGGCGATGCTCTTCGTCACCCTCTATGGCCGGTTCGAGGCCGCGCGCTTCGGCGAGCGTTTCGAGGCCTGGATGCACCACTCGGTGCTGCGCGACGAGGTCCGGCAGCTGCTGCCTGTCCTCGCGGCGCGGGCCGACAGCCTGCCGCGCGAACAGGCGCTGCACGACGACGTGCCGCTCATGCTGCACGCGCGCTACCTCGACACCGAGCTGTCAGCGGCCTTTGCAGCCACCAGCAAGGAGGACGGCAGATACCGCAATTTCTACACCGGCGTCGAGTCAGTCTGTGGCGGGCGGTACGACCTGTTGCTCGTCACGCTCGAGAAGGGTGACGTCACCAACGAGCACCTGCGGTACAAGGATTACCCGCTCACCGAGCTTCTGTTCCACTGGCAGTCGCAGGCCAGCACCCGCCAGGCCGACCGGAACGGCCGCCGCCACCTGCGACCCGGCGAAGAGCATGTCACGCCGCTGCTCCTTGTGCGCGAGCGCAAGAAAGACGCCCGCGGTGTCACCTGCGCCTTCAGGTTCCTGGGCGCGGTCACACCGGAGCGCGCGCAGGGCGAGCGCCCCATCTCGATCGAGTGGCGCCTTGGCACCCCGCTCCGTTCGGAGTGGGTGCGTCGCTGGGGCAACGTGGCCTGACCCGCGCCATGCCTGCGCGCCTGACCGCCGAATTCAGGCGTCGGCCGACGCCAGACGCACACGCCGCCCCTCGTGGCGGCTCACCGCGACTGCACAAGCTCAAGAAACGCGCGTCGGGCCTCCGCGCTCTCGAACATCGCGGGGTGTCCGAGCCCCGGGAGCTCCACAAACGTGCGGGATTGGCAGTCCGTGCAGGCCTCGAGGCGCTCGCGGAAGATGGGCCACGAGCGCATCTGGATCGGCGAGTCGTCGAGACCTTGCACGACCAGGAGCCCGGAACGCTGCCCGCTCGTGAACGAAAGCAAGGACCGCGCCTGGTAGGCCGCCGCGTTCTGCGTCGTCGAGCCGTACGCCGCGGCGAGGTTCGCGCAGGCCACGCTCCCCTCGAGACGCCCGCTCTCCTCGAGCCCGCAGCGGAACACCAGGTCCATCGGGCCGGGCGCGCTGGCGACGATCCCGTCAACAGCGTGAAGCGTGCCGAGCCGCGTTACCAGGTAGCCCCCCTGCGAGTGGCCCGCGAGGAACAGCCTTCGCACGGTGACGCCGAGCGTGTCGGCGGCATGTCTCTGCACCCAGAGCAGCGCGGCCTCCGCATGCGCGAGGTTGTCGCCCATCAGCAGCCCCTCCTCCGGGTAGGCGACGCTCACCAGCAAGAGGTCCCTGCGGTCGAGCAGCGCCCCGAAACGTTCGAGCGTCTCTTCAGCGGCCCGCATGACGAGGTCATCGTAGACCACCGTGCCATGGTAGAGCAGCATCGCGTCAGCCATGTCATTGGCGGGCCGGTCGATGATGGCCTCGACCCGCACCCCGTCGACCTCAAGGGTGCGCGTCTCGCGGTACGGGCCAGGGCGAAACCCCGGGCCGGTGTCCACACCGCCGGGCCGTGGGTCCGCGGGTGGCTCATCTGCCCCCGAGCCCTCGCCGGCTCCGGCGCCCGAGGCCTCCTCGGCGCCTGCAACCCCATCGCCATGCCCGTAGGCCTGCCCGCACGCGAGCAGGGGCGTGATCGCCAGCAGCCAGGCAAGGTTGCGCTCGCCGAACGGGGTGGTGCGTGGCATGACGGGGGCTCCGGGGTTCGAGGTCAGCTTCACCGCAGCATGGACCCGCCTCGCCTCGAACCGGGTTACCGCGGATTGCCGGCAGCGACGAGGGGTCTCGCCGGTCGCTGCCCGGCGGGCGTGGCGGCGACCGGCGGCACCCAGATCGCCCCCTCCCAGGCCGTCACGACCGGCTCCGGCCACGACGGGTCGGGCGCCATCGCAGGACGGCACGCACCCTCTGCGTAGAGGACCGCCGTGCAGAGGGCGACGAAGGCGTCGGCGATGTCGTGGTCGGGCGACGCCGAGCTCCCCGAATTGTACCGGCAGGCAGACGCCACAATCCGGGCATCGACGTCGAGCGCGATGCCCGCAGCGGCACACGCGTCGAGGCAGCGCCGCACCGCCTCGTCGGGCCTCGCCTTGTAGCTCGACATGCCCAGCGCCCGCAGCGTCGCGCCGGGGTAGACCTCGATCGCCTCGCCCCCACCCAGGCCGCCGTCGAGCGGCGGCACCCGGTACCGCTGCGACCCGAGCAGCCGCGAGAGCATCGCGTTGCAGAGCAGCGTCATCTGAAAGGTGGCCTGAAAGCGGTCCTTGAGCGGGGGCTGGGCGCCGGCCGCGAGGTCGGTCGCCCGCCTGCCCCACAGCCGCTCGCGCGATGCCGGCTCTCGCCAGGGCGAAAATGGGGCGAAATCGAGCGGGTCGCGGAGCGGCAGCCGCCGAGCCACCCACCCGTTGAAGGCGCGCCAGCTCTCGAAGGCACCCTCGTGGCCGATCGCCGCAGAAAACCCCGGGTCGCGCAGCAGCGTGTGTGGAATGCCAAACGGCGCATCGAATCCGACCACACGCGCCGGCTCCGCCACGAGCTGCTCGACGAGCTCCCGCGCGGCCCATCCGGGGGCGTCGCTCGAGAGCAGCCGAGCGTTCATGCCGGCCGCATCAACGCGGTAGGCGTGCGGGCCGATCGGAATTGCGGCGATCGCGATGATTTTTCGCCGCTGGTCGCGCTCCCGCCGCGGCGCACCGACATCGACGCCGACAATCACCGCGTACCGACCCGCACGACGGCGCAGGCATGGGCATACCGCGCTAGGGCGCGGTTGCGCCACGTGCCGCCAACTCGGCGTTCGACCCTCATGGCGCCTTCGCCCCTGTGAGGTCGTCGAGGCGCGAGACCCGCAGCGCGGCCTCATGGGTGGCCTCGAGCACGACGGGCGGCGCGACCCCGGCCTCGTGCGCCTGCTGCCAGCGGCTCGCACACAGGCACCACCCGTCTCCGTCCTGCAGACCCGCGAAGCTACCGCGCGGGGTCACGAGGTCGTTCCCCTGCGAGCGCGAGAAGGCGAGAAAGGGGTCGGTTACGCGGGCGCAGACCACGTGCACGCCATGGTCGTCAGCCCCGGTGTTGCAGAACCCGTCGCGGTAGAAGCCGGTCCGGTGGCGCGACGGGCACGCCTGCAGCGGCCCGCCCAGCACGTTCCGGCCACCCGCGCCGTCTGCCTGCCCCGCGCTGCCGAGGCACCCGGTGGCACCGGCGGCGTCCGGGGTGTCGGGCGTGAGGCACTCCGTGAGTGCCGCCGCGCTCGCCGGGACGACGCCAGCCCCGCGCTCCGCTGGCTTCGACGCGTCTGAGGCGGCGCAGGCCGCGAGCGCCACGAGCAGCGTGGCGAGCCGGTGAGAAGGGTCCATGCGAGTCCTTGGGGGTGCAACGGGCGCCGCGGCGGTGCAGCGCTCCACCGTCGACAGACCTTCGATGCGCCGGCGAAGCCACCAGGTACGCTGGTCGTCATCGGTGCGCCCGGACCCGCCTCCGCACCGCGAGGCAGCGCACCCGGACGGCGCGGGAGCTCCGTCGCCGGTTCGCTTGCATGTTCGTTCTGGCGAATGGTACCTTCGCGGCCGCTTTTTGGCCTGGTGCCTCCCTGATGCTCCCCATCCCGCTCCATGCCCCGCCCATTCGTCGTTGAACGCCCCACAGCCCTGCCGCACGCGCCCGCCAGCGCGGCCCCTCGATGAACAACGAGCTCGCCGCCTCACTGACCGACGTGCTGCTCTTCGTCGTCACGCTCCTGCTGACCCTGCGGCTTCGCGGACCATGGCCGCAGCAGGCATGGCGGTGGCTCTTCGTCATCCTCTGCGGCTCGGCCCTGCTCGGCGCCCTCTACCACGGCTTCTCATCGCTCCGGATCCCGGCGGTGTGGGCCGTCGTCTCCGCGCTCAGCCTCGGGACCGCCGGCGCCCTCGCGATCGCGGCCCTCGCCCAGTGCCGGCCTGACCTGCGCTGGCCTCGCCCCGCCGCACCCTACGTGCTCACGGCGGCGCTCACCGGCGGCGCGCTCCTCTCACCGCTGCCCTTCTACTATGTGTCCGGGGTCGGAGGCCTGAGCGTGGTCGCCACGGCGCTAGCGATTCGACCTTCGCAGGAACGAGTGGCGCGAAACCGCATCTATGCGGCGATCGCCGTCACCTTTGTCGGGCTAGTCCTGCAGGCAACCTCGCCCGGAGACGGCCTGCTCTGCGGGAACGCCCTCTTCCACTACTTCCAGACGGGCGCCAACGTGCTCTTCTGGTGGGCGGCCCGGAGCCCGCGGCACGCATGAAGAGACTGACCCTGCGCACGGACACGAGCCTTGCGGCTGAAATGGTGCTGGTGCGCCATCCGCTCTGCAGGCAGTTCTCAGACGATGACCGTCAGCGGCTCGCCCGGTGCATGGAGCGGATTGCCTTCGAGGATGGCGAGGTGATCCTCACCGAGGGGCAGCAGTCTGCCTCGATGTACCTCGTCGAGAGCGGCGAGGTGCTGGTCACCAAGGGAGACGGCGGCGTGAGCTTTGTCCTCTCGACAGAGAGGGGTGACGCGGTCCTTGGCGACATGTCGTATCTCGACGAACGGCCCGTCTCCGCGACGGTCACGGCCAGGGGGCCGACGGTCCTCTTCGAACTCTCGAGGCGTGCGCTGCTCGCCGATCATGGCCAGCCCAACCTCGAGCTGCTCGTGGCGCGCGGCCTGGCCTGCATCAACGTGGCCCGGACCCGCTCTGGCAACGACCAGCTGCTGGCCATCTCTCAGCAGAAGCTCGCTGAGGAGAAGCTCCGGACGCAGGCCGCCCAGTTCCTGATCCTCGTCATCGTCATCTTCGGGATCCAGAATTTCGCCTCGGTCGGAATCAAGGCACTCAGCGCCAACACGGACTCCGGCTTCTTCGAGTGGGGCATGCTGCTGATCTACCTGATGCCGAGCCTGCTGCTCGCACGCAGGT
>JBILLP010000047.1:0-11307 GCA_044376025.1 Bradymonadia bacterium | reverse complement strand
TCGCCACCCCCCCCCGCGACCGGTGCGACGCAGCGATCCGGACGGCCCAGCGGCAGGTCAACCTCACTGGCCGACACCAGCCCGGTTCGGGCGTCGCAGTCGAGCTCGCAGGCCCCGCTGCCCTCTGCGCACACGGTGCGGGCCTCGATCCGGATCCGCGCCGTGGTGGGCGCCTCGTTGATCAGGCTGCCGCCAAAGCTCCACTCCACCTGTGTCACCGCGTCGGCCGGCAGTGCGGAGGTCGGCCGGATCTGGATGATGCGTGACCAGTCGTCGAGCCCACCCCAGTGCGTGCCGTGGAGCGTGTGTGGGACCTCGCGGCCGTCGGGGAGCGACCAGGAGGCGGACACGTCGCGGGCTCGGGTCCCCGCCCCGGTGACAATCGTCACCCACGAGGCCGGGTCAGCCGGGTCGAGCGACCGGATGCGCCGCCCCGTGTCGGGGTACTGGAAGAGGATCGGCGACTCCGCCTGCGAGATCCCGTTGACGCGCTCCCAGAGGGCCATCTGGTAGAGCATGGTGGGCAGGATCTCGCTTCGGATGCTGCCCGGCACGTCGGGATCGAAGTAGGCGGTGCGTGTCCATGGCAGCTTCGCCTCGTGCTGCCGTCCAAGCGACGCCGCGACGGCATAGCCGGACCGCGGGTTCACATAGAGCGCCTCCATCGCATCGAGCCCGTACCGGATGGTCTCCTCGTCGATGCCCAGGTTCAGGACCTCGTAGAGCTCGATGACGGTCTCCTTGGGGAAATACTCCGTCGGCATGAAGCGGAGGTGTCCGTCGAGCGACAAGAAGCCGTCGGTCCCGGGGTCCGCCACGTCCTGGCCACCGCGGTCGTGGTAGTCGACCTGATCGATGAAGATGGAGTCGAAGATCTCATCCTGCAGCCCATGCGACGCGCAGCCGAGCATGAAGGCAAAGCGCTTCTTCGACTCGAGGTTGTCCCATGGTGGGGGATCGTTGACGCGGATCCACTCCACGAAGTCCTCGATGAAGGGCTCCCAGTGGGTGTGCTCAGTGTAGGCCCGCGTCTGCGACGCAACGGAGCCCCGGGGCCAGTATCCGGAGTCGGTGTAGGCCGCGCCGAACAGCGCCGCATTCATCACCTCGGGGTCTGAGAGCAGCTCCTTGAGCTCGCCCTCCGGCAGGTTCTCGATGGCCCATCCCGTCACATGCACGTGCCCCCAGATGCCGTGCGCTGCCGCAGCGGCGGGGACAAGCAGCGTCAACGCCAGCGGAGCAGACGCGGCAAGGGCGAGACGAAGAGGACGGAGCAGGGTGGCGCGCATGATCACCGGCAGGTCTGGGTCCAAGCCGAACGACACTACGCGGTCGTGGTCCGAGGTTCAACGCCTGCTCCCGGTTCGAGGTTGCAGATGGCTTCAAGGCCGACGCGAGGGCCCGATTGCGGGGCTCCGGCGCGTCGGAGTGCTGCTTGACGGGCTGTGCAGCACGGGTTAGAAGCGCGCCGGCCATCGGATCCCGGGCTCCGGCGATAGCGGTAACGTTCTGTAATCCTTGGCCTTTTCGGCGCCTCTCAGGCCTGTTTGGCCTCAGACGGCGGTCTTTGCCCTACCTCAAGGTCACGCATGGCGCTCCCCGAGATCCTGGCCACCCTCGTCGGACCGGCTTCAGCCGCAGCCCCGAAGCCCGTGCATGCGATGGGCCTGGTGGATCTCGATCCGACGGCGTTCATCAACCTCGGCCTCTTCGTCGCGCTGATCTTCATCCTGAACGCGCTGCTCTTCCAGCCGTACATCCGCGTGACCCGAGAGCGTCAGCGGCTGTCCGGCGGCGTCGCGAGCGATGCCCAGGAGGCGAGGGCCAAGGCTGCTTCGCTCGAAGCGGAGTTCGACCGTGGGCTTGCAGCGGCCCGCGCCGAGGCTGCCCAGCTTCGTGCTGAGCTCGTCGGGGCCGCGCAGTCCCGCGAGGCCGAGCGCCTCGAGGCGGCCCGCCAGAAAGCCGCTGTCCAGCTTGCGGAGCGCCGCGAGCGCATCGAGCTCGATGCCGGCGCCGCCGATGCCCAGATCCAAGCCCGCTCGCGCGAACTCGCCTCCCTGATTTCCCAGAGGTTGCTCCAGTGACCGCCTCCATGCACCGGGACCAAACCCCTCATCGCGCCAGGCTTGCGCGAGGCGGCGCCGCCTGCGGCCTGCTGCTCGCCGCATCACTGCTCGGAGCCTCTCTCTGGTCGGCGCCCGTGGCTGCCGCGGGAGAGCCGGCTGCCGCCGCCGAGGCTGGACACGAGGGCGCCCACGGCGCGGGCCACGGCCCGACGCCCCACTGGGACGAGCTGATCGCCGCCATCGTCAACTTCGCGGTCTACGCCGGCATCATCTACGTCTTCGCCGGCAAGCCGGTCTCGAGGGCGTACGCTGCGCGCCGCGACAAGATCGCCTCGGCCATCGAGGCCTCGCGCCGCGCAGCCGAGGAGGCCCGCGCCGCGCTCGCCGCCGCGGAGGCCAGGAGCGCCACGCTCGACGCGGAGAAGCGCCGCATCCTCGACGAGGCCCGCTCCATGGCGACCGCAGAGGCGGAGCGCATCGATGCTGGCATCGAGCCGCAGGTCCAGAAGGTCCTCCGCGATGCCGCGGCCCTCGGGGAGCTCGAGGCGCGCGTCGCAGAGGCTCGCTTCAGGGAACGGCTCGTCGGCAGGGCGATTGCGCAGGCCCGCGACGAGGTCTCGCTCGCCATGACCGCCGAACTCCAGGGTCGTCTCATCGACGCCAGCATTGACCGACTGGGCAAGCAGCCCGCCGCGTCGACTCCCACGGTCTGAGGACGCACGATGGCCGAATCCACCGCCGCTCTCGCTTATGCCCGGGCGCTCCTTGAGGTCGCCGTTGCGCAGGGTACGCTCGACAAGACCCGCGCGGAGACGGAGTCTCTTGCCCGCATGGTCCGGGCCTCCGCCGACCTGCGGAGCCTCTTCGCGAACCCGACCATCGAGGACGCCGAGCGCATCGCGGTGCTCGATGAGATCGCTCAGCGGCTGGGGCTGCAGCGCAACACGCGGAACTTCTTGATGATTCTCGCGGAGCGACACCGTCTGGTGCTGCTCGGGGACATCTGCGAGCAGTTCCAGTCACTCGTCGACGCCCACACCGGCGGCGCTCGCGCCCGCGTCTACTCGACGGTTCCGCTCGGCACCCTGCAGCTCGCCCGGCTGAAGGCCGCACTCGAGAAGTCGACCGGCAAGCGGGTCCAGATCGAGCCGGTCGTCGACCCCTCACTCCTCGGCGGTCTGCGTATCCAGATCGAGGGTCGCGTGCTCGACACCACCCTGAAGAGCCAGATCGACTCCCTGCGAGACTCTCTCCTCTCCGTAGCCTAACTCACATCCGACGAAGGCGCCCCGCGGCGCGCATCACGAGGAACCCATGGACATCAACGTCGACGAGATCAGCCGGATCATCCGCAAGCGCATCGAGAACTACGACTCTCGCGTCGAGGTCTCGGAGACCGGCACGGTCGTCTCGGTCGGCGACGGTATCGCCCGCGTCTACGGCCTCGAGAAGGTCATGGCCGGCGAGCTTGTCGACCTTCCGGGCGATGCCCGCGGCATGGTGCTCAACCTCGAGCAGGACAACGTCGGCATCGCCCTCCTCGGCAACGCCACCCACATCAAGGAGGGCGACACGGTCAAGCGAACTGGCCGTATCGTCGAGGTCCCCGTCGGCAAGGCGCTTGTCGGCCGAGTCGTCAACGCCCTCGGTCAGCCCATCGACGGACGTGGTCCGATCGAGGGTGCCGAGTACCGCCGCGTCGAGGTGAAGGCGCCCGGCATCATCGCCCGCAAGTCGGTGCATGAGCCGATGCAGACGGGACTCAAGGCGATCGACGCCCTCGTCCCGATCGGTCGGGGCCAGCGCGAGCTGATCATCGGCGACCGCCAGACCGGCAAGACGGCCGTCGCGATCGACGCCATCATCAACCAGAAGAACGAGAACACCCCGGAGCGTCCGGTCCACTGCTTCTACGTCGCGATCGGCCAGAAGCAGTCCACGGTGGCGCAGGTCGTCGAAAAGCTCCGCGAGTACGGGGCCATGGACTACACCACCGTGATCGTCGCCACGGCGACCGATGCGGCCCCGATGCAGTTCCTGGCGCCCTACACCGGCGTCGCGATGGGCGAGTACTTCAGGGACAACGGCGGCCACGCACTCATCATCTACGATGACCTCTCGAAGCAGGCCGTCGCCTACCGTCAGCTGTCGCTCCTGCTGCGTCGCCCCCCCGGCCGCGAAGCCTACCCCGGCGACGTCTTCTACATCCACTCGCGCCTGCTTGAGCGCGCCGCGAAAATGTCAGACGACAACGGCGCTGGCTCCCTCACGGCCCTCCCGATCATCGAGACGCAGGCCGGAGACGTCTCCGCCTACATCCCGACCAACGTCATCTCGATCACCGACGGCCAGATCTTCCTCGAGTCAGACCTCTTCTACGCGGGCGTCCGGCCGGCCATCAACGTCGGCATCTCGGTCAGCCGCGTCGGCGGCAACGCGCAGATCAAGGCGATGAAGCAGGTCGCCGGCACGCTCCGCCTCGACCTCGCGCAGTACCGTGCCATGGCCGCGTTCGCGCAGTTCGCCTCGGACCTCGACAAGGCCACCCAGCGTCAGCTCGCCCGTGGCGAGCGCATGACCGAGCTGCTCAAGCAGAAGCAGTTCTCGCCGCTGCCGGTCGAGAAGCAGGTGCTCATCATCTACGCCGGCACCAAGGGCTTCGTCGACGAGCTGCCGACCTCTTCGCTCCAGCGCTACGAGTCAGAGCTGTTCGCGTTCGTCGAGGGGCGGTTCCCGGCCGTGCTCAAGGGCATCCGCGATGCCAAGGCCATCTCGGGCCAGAACGAGCCCCAGGTGAAGGAGGCCCTCGAGGCCTTCGCCCGGGAGTTCAAGCCCTGAACGGCTAGCGCTGCCGACCTGAACCCGCTCGAACGCTGACCCCGACCACGGCCCCTTCCCATGCCGAGCCTCAAGGCAATCCGAAACCGAATTAAGTCGGTCAAGAACACGCAGAAGATCACCAAGGCGATGAAACTCGTCGCCGCGGCGAAGCTTCGGCGCGCCCAGGACGCCGTCGTGGCCTCGCGCCCCTATGCGTCGCGCATCCGCGATGTCATCGGGGGGCTCGCTGGCTCAGTCGATCCCGAGGCCTTTCCGCTCTTCCGGCGAACGCACCCCCCGCGCAAGTGCCTGGTCATCCCGATCACCTCGGACCGCGGGCTCGCGGGAGCGTTCAACTCATCGATCATCCGCCGGACTGAGCTCTTCCTGCGTGAGCAGGCGTCGCACTACGATGAGATCGGCCTCGCGCCGATCGGCCGCAAGGGCCGCGACCACTTCAGGCGTCGCGGAATCCCCGTGTACGCTGAGCTCCGCGACCTGATGACGGGCCCGAACCAGTCGTCGGCCCAGGCGGTCGCCAAGCATGTGACCCGCATGTTCGTCGCGGGCGAGGTTGACGAGGTCTACCTCTGCTTCAACGAGTTCAAGTCGGCTCTGACCCAGATCGTCCTCCTTGAGCCGCTGCTGCCGCTTTCTGCGGAGCTGTTCGCCGGGACGGGTGGGGCGACCGCCGAGGCCGGAGACATCAAATACGAACCAGGTCGTGACCAGCTCCTCGAGAAGCTGCTCCCGCGCTTCGTCGAGAGCCAGATCCTCCGCGCCCTCCTCGAGTCACAGGCCTCCGAGATGGGCGCCCGCATGACCGCGATGGACAACGCGTCCAAGAACGCCAGCGAGCTCATCAACGCGATGACGCTCCAGATGAACCGGGCTCGACAGGCCATCATCACGACCGAACTCATGGAAATCACCTCGGGCGCCGAATCGCTCAAGGGCTAGCTCGAGACGAACCCTCACCTTCGACTTCGAAAGGACCTCAGATGACGCAAGGCATCTCCTTCAACCTCCCCCCGCGTCCGCAGTCCGCCGCTCCCGTGGCGGCGGCCAAGCCCGCAGAGAAGTTCGGCCGCATCACGCAGGTCATCGGACCGGTCGTCGACGTCGCCTTCGATGACGGCCAGCTCCCTGAGATCCTCTCCGCGATCAAGGTCACCAACCTCGCCATCTCCGACGAGGAGTGGAACCTGACCCTCGAGGTCTCGCAGCACCTTGGCGAGAACGTCGTGCGCGCCATCGCGATGGACAGCACCGACGGCCTCACCCGCGGCATGCAGGTCCGCAGCACCGGCGCCCCGATCTCCGTGCCCGTCGGCCGGCAGGTGCTCGGTCGCATCCTCAACGTCATCGGCGACCCTGCCGACGACCTCCGCATCTTCAAGCTCAAGGATGGCTCGCTCGTGCGAGGCACCTTCAGGCGTGAGGATGACGCCCGGGTCTACCTCAAGCAGCTCGACCCCAAGGACATCCACAAGTCGACCGAGATCGCCGTCGAGAAGGCCGACATCGCAGAGTCCCAGAAGACCGAGGCGGTCGAGTTCCTCCCGATCCACCGCGCCGCCCCCAAGTTCGAGGAGCTCTCGACCAAGGCGGAGATGTTCGAGACGGGCATCAAGGTCGTCGACCTCCTCGCGCCCTACGCAAAGGGCGGCAAGATCGGACTCTTCGGCGGTGCCGGCGTCGGCAAGACCGTCCTCATCATGGAGCTGATCCACAACGTCGCGATGAAGCACGGCGGCTACTCCGTCTTCGCCGGCGTCGGTGAGCGTACCCGCGAGGGCAACGACCTCTTCTACGAGATGATGGAGGGAGGCGTCCTCGCTCCCAACGGCGACTGGGAGAACTCCAAGGTCGCCCTGATCTACGGCCAGATGAATGAGCCGCCCGGAGCCCGTGCCCGCGTCGCGCTCTCCGCGCTCACCGTCGCAGAGAACTTCCGCGACAAGATGGGCCAGGACGTGCTCCTCTTTGTCGACAACATCTTCCGGTTCACCCAGGCAGGCTCTGAGGTGTCGGCCCTCCTCGGGCGTATCCCGAGCGCCGTCGGCTACCAGCCCACCCTGGCCACCGAGATGGGCGCCCTGCAGGAGCGCATCACCACCACCAAGAACGGGTCGATCACCTCGGTCCAGGCGGTCTACGTGCCCGCCGACGACCTCACCGACCCCGCGCCGGCCACCACGTTCGCCCACCTCGACGCCACGACCGTGCTCTCGCGCGACATCGCGTCGCTCGGCATCTACCCGGCCGTCGATCCCCTCGACTCGACGTCCCGACTGCTGTCGCCGCTCGTGCTCGGAGAGCGCCACTACCGCATCGCGCGCGAGGTGCAGCGCGTCCTCCAGCGCTACAAGGAGCTGCAGGACATCATCGCCATCCTCGGCATGGACGAGCTCTCCGCCGACGACAAGCGCACCGTTGAGCGCGCTCGCAAGATCCAGCGCTACCTCAGCCAGCCCTTCTTCGTGGCCGAGGTGTTCACCGGTGCGCCCGGAAAGTACGTCGAACTCAAGGACACCCTGTCGGGCTTCGAGGCCCTCTGCGGCGGTGAGCTCGACGCGCTCCCGGAGCAGGCCTTCTACATGCAGGGCTCGATCGACGACGTCTACAAGAAGGCCAAGGAGCTCGGCGCGTAAGCCGGCGAGGAGCACATGGCACAGCTCAGACTCGACATCGTTACGCCCGAGCGGGCAGCTTTCTCTGGCGTCGCCTCCGAGGTCGTCCTGCCCGGGG
The DNA here is from genome assembly GCA_044376025.1 of Bradymonadia bacterium. Classification (GTDB taxonomy): domain Bacteria; phylum Myxococcota_A; class Bradymonadia; order REDH01; family REDH01; genus JBILLP01. The sequence goes on along the minus strand of JBILLP010000047.1, from coordinate 3,670 downwards.
AACTCGGTCAGATGGGCATCCTGCCCGGCCACGTGAGGCTCATGTCCCTGCTGCGACCCGGTGAGCTGGTCGCGCGCACCGCCGAAGGTGATCGCCGCTTCGCCGTTGCCGGCGGCTTCGTCGACATCTCCTCGACGGGCGTGAGCGTCTTTGTCGACGCCTGCGAGGGCTCCAACGACATCGACGTCGAACGAGCCAGGCGCGCCCTCGCCAACGCCGAGCGCGCGGCCCTTGAGCACAAGGGCGCCGACGAGGCGGAGAGCCAGGAGCGCGGTCAGGCGATCGAGCGGGCCCGCGCCCGGATTGCCGTCGCGGAGCGAGCAACCCGATAGTTCGGACGGCTTGCGCGCGCCTCGCGCGACCGTCTATGTGCGCCTCGCTCCGGGAGCCGCCGAGGTGCCAGAAGAGGCAGCCTCGCTCCCCGGGAGGCTGGCCTGGAGGTCTTGCATGGTTCGGACGCTCGGTTGTGTAGCTGCTTCTCTGGTGACCCTGGCGTCGGCCTCGGCCTTCGCATCCGGCAGCGAGGGCAGGGCGCCCAGCGACCTGCTCGCACAGGCCGGCGGCGCTGCGGCGCCTCAGTCGAGCGAGACCGCAGAGCGGCTGCAGGAGCTGGCCACCTTCGAGCCGAAGTACTTCGAGTTCGCCCCCAGGATCCGGTACGTCAAGCTGCCCGAGGCCGTGCTCGATGCCTGGTTCGCGCAGCACACCAACATGTGGGAGGACGACGCCGTCAACCTCTCCTACGGCGCCGACTTCATCATCCGGAAGCCCGGCGAGTACGACGTCCTGATCGGGCTCGACTACACGAGCATGAAGACCGGCGACGGATACTGGCTCGAGGACGGCGACCTGGTGAAGGAGGCCGACTTCACCACCAACGACCTCTCGCTCGTCACGCTCGACGCCTCGTTCCACTGGACCAAGGCCTTCGACCGCCAGGGCATGTCGACGCTCCACTATGGATTCGGACTGGGCGTGGCGGCCGTGCTCGGCGAGTTCCGCAAGTACGACCTCGACACCAGCCGTTGTGATCCGCCGCTTTCGCCTGAGGAGCGGAACTCCGAGGATGCTGACCTCCTCGGACGCTGCTTCGATGAACAGACGGGCGAACCCGCCTACCAGCTCGATGGCGAAGGCAACCGGAAGTACGCGGTCGAGGACAAGATCCCGCCGGCACTGCCGATGCTGACAGCAGGCATCGGCTTTCGGCAGAACCTCGGTGAGCACTTCGTGCTGGGCATTGAGGGCGGCGTTCGCGTCCCGGCCTATGTCTTCACCGGCATCAACATTGGCTATCGCTGGGAAACCACGCCCTGAGCCGAGGCGACAGGTACACGCATGAACAAGGTCGTGGAGAGCGCAGACGCCGCCGTCGCCGACATCGGTGACGGCATCACGCTGATGTCCGGAGGCTTCGGACTCTGCGGAAACCCTGAGAACCTCATCGAGGCCTTGCTGCGCAAGGGTTCGAGGGACCTCACCATCATCAGCAACAACTGCGGGACCGATGACTTCGGCCTTGGCGTCCTGCTGAAGGCGGGTCAGGTCAAGCGCATGATCTCGAGCTACGTCGGCGAGAACAAGACGTTCGAGCGGCTTGTGCTCTCGAGGCAGCTCGAGATCGAGCTGAACCCCCAGGGCACGCTTGCCGAGCGCATCCGCGCCGGCGGAGCCGGCATCCCCGCCTTCTTCACCCCGACCGGTTACGGTACCCCGGTTGCCGAGGGCAAGGAGACGCGCGAGATTGGCGGCCGCTGGTGTGTGCTCGAGTCCGCGCTGAGGGCCGATTTCGCCTTCGTGAAGGCGTGGAAGGGCGACCGGGCCGGCAACCTCGTGTTCAGGCGCACGGCACGCAACTTCAATCCGATGATGGCGACCGCGGCCCGCGTCACCATCGCGGAGGTCGAGCAGCTTGTCGAAGTGGGTGAGCTCGACCCCGATCAGGTTCACACCCCCGGCATCTACGTGAAGCGAATCTTCGAGGGCTCCGGCTACCAGAAGTGGATCGAGCAGCGTACCGTCCGCCCCCGTCCGCAGGGTTGAACATGGCACTCTCCCGCGAACAGCTCGCACAACGCGTCGCCCTCGAACTGCGCGACGGCTTCTACGTCAACCTCGGCATCGGCATCCCGACGCTCGTCGCCAACTACATCCCCGCAGGCATGGATGTGGTCATGCAATCCGAGAATGGGCTGCTCGGCATGGGCCCCTTCCCGTTCGAGGGCGACGAGGACGCCGACCTGATCAACGCCGGCAAGCAGACCGTGACGATGGTGCCCGGGGCCAGCGTCTTCTCGAGCGCCGATTCCTTCGCGATGATTCGCGGTGGTCACGTCGACCTCACCGTGCTCGGCGCGATGGAGGTCTCGGAGCGCGGCGACATCGCGAACTGGATGATCCCCGGCAAGATGGTCAAGGGGATGGGCGGTGCGATGGACCTCGTGGCCGGCGCCCGTAGGGTGGTCGTGGTGATGGTGCACACGTCCAAGGAGGGCGAGTCGAAGGTGCTGCCTGCCTGCACGCTGCCGCTGACCGGCGTCGGCTGCGTCCACATGATCGTCACCGACCTTGCGGTGTTTGACGTCGCCGGCGACCATCTCGTGCTTCGCGAGCACGCGCCGGGCGTCACGCTCGATGAGATCCGCACCAAGACCGCCGCACGCTTCACCGTGGCAGACGATTTCGGTCCGATGCGGTTCGCGGAGGCCCCGTGAGCCGCCGGCCGGTTCGCGTGGCCGTCGCCGGTGCGACCGGTGCGGTCGGGCGTGAGATGCTCCGCACGCTCGAGCGCCGCGGTGTAGAGGTGGCCGAGCTTCGCCCGCTCGCGAGCGCACGCTCGGTCGGCACCACGGTGCAGTTCGCCGGGCGCGAGTGGGAGGTTCGCGAACTGACCACCGACGCCTTTGAGGGCATCGACATCGCGCTCTTCTCCGCCGGCGGCGCCCGCAGCCGTGACTTCGCCCCGGCGGCGGCCGCGGCGGGTGCGGTCGTGATCGACAACAGCAGCCACTTCAGGCTGCACGACGATGTCCCGCTCGTGGTACCCGAGGTGAATGCCCACCGGATCCGTGAGCATCGCGGGATCATCGCCAACCCCAATTGCAGCACCATCCAGATGGTCCTGCCGCTGCAGGCGCTGCAGCGGGCCGTTGGCATCAGCCGCGTGGTCGTGTCGACCTACCAGTCGGCGGCCGGTGCAGGCCAGGGAGGCATCGACGAGCTCCTGGCCGGCACGCGTGCTGCCCTCGCCGGCGAACCCGTCGTGGCAAGCACCTTCCCCAGGCCGCTCGCGTTCGACGCACTCGCGCAGATTGGGAGCTTCGAGCCGTCGGGGTACACCAGCGAGGAGCAGAAGATGCTCCTCGAGACGCGCAAGATCATGGAGCTGCCCGGGCTGCCGGTCTCAGCGACCTGTGTACGGGTGCCGGTGCTTCGCGGCCACCTCGAGTCGGTCACCGTTGACCTCGCCGCGCCGGTCACGGCCTCGGAGGCCCGCCGGATCATCGCGGCCTTCCCGGGGATTGTCGTCAAGGACGGCGACGGCGCACCGGACTTCCCGACCGCCTCTGACTGCGTTGGCAGCTTCGACACCTTTGTCGGAAGGATTCGCAATGACAACTCGTTGCCCAACACGATCCACCTCTGGGTCGTCTCTGACAACCTGCTGAAG
>JBILLP010000046.1:0-11332 GCA_044376025.1 Bradymonadia bacterium | reverse complement strand
GGATTCGGTGTCGGACGAAAAGCCTGCTCCAGCGGTCTTCACGTTGGCGAAGAAGCCCGCAGTATCCGTGCGCCCGGCAGCCGGCGACGTGCCCGCCTTCGGCATCCTGAAGCGACCGAAGCAGCGCGGGGGGCTCGGCGAGCCCGTTACTGAGCCGGCTGCTCCGAGCGCACCCGAACCAGCGGTGGTGGCGGAGTCCCCGGATCTGCCGGTCTCGACCCCGGTCGCGCAGGTCGCCCTTGTCGCCCGTGTCTCGCCGGTGGCCGCCGCGCCCGCGTCAACTCCCCTTTCGGGGTTTCGCGCCGTGGAGCGTCGTCCGGTGCGACCGGTCGCCGAGAGCGACTCGCACGCGACGCTCGACCTTGATGACCTCGAGCTGGTCGACCCCGTGCAGCGGGCGCGCAGCGCGGAGCATGTCGCGCTGGCCTCGACGCTGGCCGCGGTCAGCACGCAGCACCTCGCGGCCCCTGTGCTCGATGACGATGACAAGAGCGACGCCCGCATGCCGCTCTTCTCGCTCGATGAGGGCCGCGCCGTACCGGCGGCCGACGCTGAGGCGCCGACCCCGCCGCCCGTGTCCCGCAGCCCACACATGTCCCTGCGCGACTCGGGCATCCTCGAGTTCCCGGAGTTCCCGCCTCCACGGGTTGACGCCCAGGATCAGCCTGAGCCCTCGGGCCTGCCGCTGGCAACGGTCGCGACCCCGGCAGCCGGTATCCAGGCCACGGTTCAAGACCTTGAGGCGGCGGCAACTCCGCCCGTCTCGGGCTCCCGAACGACGAGGATCCTCTGGATTGCCGTCGCCGTCGCGGTTGTGCTCGTGGCAGCCCTCGCCGCAGCCCTCTTCATGCGCGGCGCCTGACTCTGCGGCGTCGCGGCTGCGGCGCCTCCGGCGAGACGTCTATTGCAGCGATCCGACGATCGTCTGCGCCGCGCTCGCGTTCAACTTGACGGTCGCGGCACCATTGATCACCTCGGATTCATTGATCCGGGCGACGGTGAGCGCCGTCGCGGTCCCCGAGAAGAACCCGGTCGAGTCCATCCGCTGAAGTGCTGCCGAGGGGATCGTGGCCGACCCGGTGTCGGCGACCACGCAGGCGATCACGTTGCCACCCGTCGGCCCCGCCGGGTTGAGGTTCACGTTGATCAGCGAGATGACGACCTGGCCACCTCCCGACCCGGCCCACGAGACGACCAGGTCCCGGCTCCGGGGGGCGGCCGAACCCAGCGGGGGCGACCACGAGGGCGACGAGATGGTCGGATCCTGCGGCGCGGCCACCTCGCCCGAGAAGGCACCGACGTCAGCGCCGCCGTCCGATGTGACCTGGATGCTCTCGCCACCCGCGAAGAACTCGTCCTGCGTCGAGGACGCAGAGGACTGGTAGGTTGCGCTGCCTCCGGTGCTGGACAGCGACAGCGTGTAGGACTGCGCGCCGATCGCGACGCGAACCGTGCCCGCGTCGAGCGATGAGACCGTGGGTGTCGTGCCGCCGCCCGCAAACACGCCGCAGTCGCCAAAGGTCGAGACCGGCGTCGCCTCCGCGGCCTCCGAGGTCGCGAACGACGCGGTCAGGCCCCCGACATTGAGATCCGCGGCAAACGCCGAACGAGACTCGAAGACGCTGACTGCGCCGAACACGGGCGTGATCGAGCCGGTGTCGGTGGGTGTCGTGTCGGCCGCGGTGGTGTCGTCACCGCCCACATCGCCTTCGCCCGTGTCGTCGATCGCCGTGTCCGGCTGTTCGCCGGTGTCGGTGGGTGTCGTGTCGGCCGTGGTGGTATCGTCACTGCCGGTATCGTCACTTCCGGTGTCGTCACTGCCGGTGTCATCCACAGCCGTATCCGGCTCATCGCCGGCGTCTTCTGAGCTGTCGAAGCGACCGGTATCGGACCGGCCGTCGGTGGACGCGTTCCGGTTCGGGTCGGCCGCCTCCTCGCTGCAGGCGGCGAGGAGCAGAAGCGATGCAATCCACAGATGACGCGCCATCGAATGCCTCCTGGGGGCGTACCTCGACACGAGGACCACGCAAGCCGCGCCCCGCAGCTTCATGGTACTTCGATCCGCGCGCCGCGTCGATGGAGATCCGCCGTACCCGCGCCTGCTACCCGGAGCATGGCCGTGGTGGCGGCCGCCGCGCCCGTCCCGTAGGCCCACGCCACCGACTCGAGCGTGGTCGCGGCGACGTCGCCGGCCGCGGTCAGCCAGGCGAGTGAGGTCTGCTGGTCGGCGTCGACACTCACCCTGCCTGAGCTCGTCCGCGTCAGCCCCGACGCCGCGACGGGCACCACCGCCTCAACCCCGATCCGCACGAACAGGCCGTCGATGCGGAGCGAACTCCCGTCGTCGAGGTCGACGCCCTCGAGCCGATCGTCGATGACCCGCAACCCGGTGACGCGGCGTCCCTGCCTCAGCGCAATCCGCTCGTTCCGAGCGACTGCGTCCACGAACCGAGCCGAGGCGCGCAGGGTCGAGCCACGCACGACGATGGTGACGCGCGGGCAGCCCTCTGCGAGCAGCAGCGCGCCCTCGAGCGCGGCGTCGCCCCCGCCGACGACGGCGACCTCGCGACCGGCGTACCGTCCACGGGCGCCATAGGCGGAGTACTCGACGCCGGCGCCGACGAGGCGCTCAGGTACCGCCACGTCCCACGTCCTTGGCCGCGTGCCGGTGGCCAGCACCACCGCCTGGTATGCGACCTGGCGATCCCCGAGGGTCACGATGCCACCATTGCCATCGCCGGTCGATGAGAGCGCGACCGGCTGGCCGGTTCGCAGGGAGCGGCTCGCCCCCCAGGCGGCATCGAGCTGGGCCGCGAGCACCGTGCCCGGTGTCGACTCGCTGCCGGGCAGGTTCGACAGGGGGTTGTGCACGCGCCGAAGGGTTCCCCCGAGCTGGCTGTGGGACTCGTACCAGTCGAAGGGCACCGCCCTCGATGCGAGCTGTGCAGCGGCTGCCACGCCGGCCGGGCCAGCCCCAATGACCGCAATCGCCGGGGTGCTCACGGGTCGTGGTTGGCGGCGTGGCCTGCCGTGGGGCGCCCTGAAACGAAGGTCCAGGCCTCGGCGGGGGTCACGTCGCCGCGGGTCGCCAGGGTCGTTGCCACCGTGCGTCGTCCGCCGAAGGTCATCTCCGCACAGGTCTGGCGCGCCCTGATGCGAACCGCCGTCCAGCGCGGCGCCAGCGCCCCGTGCAGCGCATGGACCAGCGCATGGGTGAGTCGCTCCTGGAGCTGCGGACCCAGAGAGAGGCCGTCGACCAGGCGGTGGAGCGCCCCGAACCCCACGATGTGTCGTTCGGGCAGGTAGGCAACCGAGACGGTCCCGACGAAGGGCATCAGGTGGTGGGCGCACATCGCCCGGACGGGGATGCGCGAGACCACGATCACCTGGGCGACGCCCGGCGAGGCGGGCGCCTCGATCGCCCGGATGGGCACCGGCTCCGGGGCTGCGGCGAAGCGTTCGCGCATGAGCGTCGTGAACCGTGCCGCGGTGCCGGCGAGCTCGGGGTCGGCGTCGATGTCGACCCCGAGGGAACGCAGGTAGCGCTCGAAGATCTGCTCAGCGGGCTCGTGCATCAGTCGTCTCGCTCCAGGAGTGCAAGCTGAGACTCCGAGACCCCGCCCTGGACCCCCATGTGCGCCATCGCGAGCGGTGTGGCGAGTCGACCGCGGGGGGTCCGCTGCAAGAAGCCCTCCTGGATGAGGTAGGGTTCGTAGACGTCCTCGAGCGTCTGCGAGGCTTCTCCGGTGGCGGCCGCAAGTGTCTCGAGCCCGACGGGGCCGCCGCCGAACTTGATGGTGAGCGCCTCGAGGTAGGCGCGATCCATCGCGTCAAAGCCGCGCGCGTCAATGTCGAGCTGATCGAGCGCGTGCCGCGCGAGCGCCACATCGACGTGGTCGAGGCCCTCGACCTGCATGTAGTCGCGGACGCGGCGCAGGATGCGGTTGGCGACACGGGGGGTGCCGCGGCTCCGCCCTGCGATCTCCGCGGCGGCGTCCTCGTCGAGCACCATGCCGAGGATGCCCGAGGAGCGGAGCAGGATGCGAGCCAGCTCGGTCGGGCGGTAGTAGTCGAGCCGCTCGACGATCCCGAACCGGGCGCGCAATGGGCTCGTGAGCAGGCCTGTCCGGGTCGTCGCCCCGACGAGGGTGAACCGCGGGAGCGACAGCCGGATGCTCCGGGCGTGGGGACCCTCGCCGAGGACGATGTCGAACCTGAAGTCCTCCATCGCGGGGTAGAGGTTCTCCTCGACCACCGAGGACAGCCGGTGGATCTCGTCGATGAAGAGGAAGTCACCCTCCTGCAGCGAGGTCACGATGCCGGCGAGATCCCCCTTCTTCTCGATCGCCGGACCGCTGGTGACGTGGAGCTGCACGCCCATCTCACCGGCAAGGATGGCCGCGATCGTCGTCTTGCCGAGCCCCGGCGGGCCGCTGATCAGGACATGGTCGAGCGCCTCGCCGCGCATCCGCGCCGCCCGCACGGCCGTCCGGAGGCGGTCCTTGGCCCGCTCCTGGCCGACGTACTCGTCGAATCCGCGCGGTCGGAGCGACGACTCCTGCGCCTCATCGTCGCCGGTCGCCCTGGGTGAAACCTGTCGCTGTTCCAACGCCACTCCGGGGCTAGGGTCGATGTGCCACCGTACATCTGTTCAGCGCCGCGAGGCAAGACATCGACGTCGGCGCTTCATCCGCGGAGCAGCCGGAGCGCCTCCATGACGAGCGCCTCAACGGGCGTCCCCGCCTCGGCCTTCGGCTTCAGCCGCAGGGCGAGGTCATCGGCCTGCCGGCGCGGGTAGCCAAGGTCGAGGAGCGCGAGCACCAACTCGTTGGTCGCCTGGCCCGTGGGTGACACACTGCGGCCCGCGCCGGTGGCAGGCTCCCCGGTCGGGAGCAGGGCGAGCTTCTCGGCCAGCTCGAGCAGCATGCGCTGCGCGGTCTTCTTGCCGATGCCGGGGATGCGGGTCAGCCCGCGCTCGTCGCCCTGGACGATCATGCGCTGGATCTCTGACGCAGGATGGATGCTGAGTGCCTGCAGTGCCAGCTTCGGCCCGACGCCCGTCACCGTCTGGAGCCTCTGGAAGAGCGTCCGGTCGGCCTGCGAGTCGAAGCCGAACAGCGTGATGGCGTCCTCGCGGACCTGCGTGTGGATCCAGAGCGCGACGGTCGAGCCCGCCGCAGGCAGGGCCTCGACCACGCGCAGCGGGACCAGGACCTCGTAGCCGACACCACCGGCCTCGAGGACCACGGACTCAATCGACTTGAACAGCAGGATTCCGCGAAGGTGCGCGATCATCGTGGGGTGGCCCGGAGCTGGGTGTTGTGGTGCAGGTGGCAGACGGCGATCGCGATCGCGTCGCTCTCGTCGAGCCCCGTGATCTCAGGGGCATTCAGCAGCATCCGCATCATCGCGCGGACCTGCTCCTTGTCGGCGCCGCCGTGGCCGAGCACCGACTTGCGGACGAGGGCGGGGGCATACTCGTCGACGGGCAGGCCTGCCCGGTGCAGCGCGAGCATCGCCACCCCCCGGGCGTGGCCCAGCTTGAGTGCGGAGTCGGCGTTGCGCTGGTGGAAGATCGCCTCGATGGCGGACTCGGTGGGCTTCCAGCTGCCGAGGATCTCACGGAGCGACGCATCGAGGCGGTCGAGCCGGCCGATCAGCGGGCCCTCTCCGAGCCTGATGGTGCCTGAGGCGATCAGCCGGAGCGTCCGCCCGTTCTGCTCGACGACACCCCAGCCGGCCTTGATCGAGCCGGGGTCGATCCCGATCACGCGCCGTGTGGTGACGGTTGGTTGCATCGCGCCTGCACGGTTGCTGCGGGAGGTGGGCCGAGGTCGAGGGGGTCTCAAGGAGGCTACCAGCCGGCGTCCGGTGGCACAACGCGATGCGGCGCCTGGGCGGGGTTCGCCGCGAAAAAAACTGTTGCCAGGCTGCGAGCGTTGCTAGGCTCGTAGCCCCCCATGATCCTGGAGAAGGTCGCGCGGGGTACGTAGAGCGAGAAACCACGCCGTGAAGGCTGCCTGCCGGCGGGGTTGTTTCGTCCAAAGTCTTGCTTAGCTGTGACGATCCAACAGGCGCTACGCCGAGCCCTCGGTACAGCGCGGCGGGTGCGCGACGAGAGAAGCCGCCCGGTTCCACACGGAAGCACCGTATGACCAAGCGAAAGCAGTCCGAAATCGAAGCGGTTGGAGGGGAGCCCACGGTGGAGGAGCAGCAGGCGGACAGCGCGGCTGCGTCGGACCCGTGGACCGCAACGTCAGCGCCGCGCGGGACAGCCAAGAAGCCGGCGGCCTCCCGGACCCGCGCCTACAGCGCGGAGGAGGAGGACGAGGAGAAGTTCTACAACGAGGAGGGGCTCGACCCCGTCAAGATGTACCTCAAGCGCATCGGCAACGTGACGTTGCTGTCGCGTGAGGGAGAGGTCGAGATCGCCAAGCGCATCGAGGAGGGCCGCATCGTGCTGTTCGATGCGCTCTTCGGCTGCCCGGCCGGGCTCTACTGCCTGATCAGCATCGAGCGGGAGGTCCAGGAGGGCAACGCCCGCGCCAAGTACTACCTGCCGCCGTCGGACATCCCGGGCGACCTCAACCCCGAGATCCTGTCGCGCAACCTCGCGACCCGGCTCGCGGTCGTCCGGACGCACTACGAGGCGCTGATCCAGTCGCGGGCGTCGGGCGTCGGCCTCGACGAGGCGCGGGAGGCAGCGCTCGATTCTGTACGCGCGCTGCGGCTCGACCCGGGCATCGTGCTCGAGCTTGCCAAGCAGCTGCGCGAGCACCTGACCACGCTCGAACGCTGCGAGAAGCGCGTCAGGGAGTGCGAGCAGCAGCTAGGCCGCCCGGCGGACCAGATCGAGGTGCTGCTGGCCGACATGCGCAAGCAGCGGCGCAAGGGCAGCCTCGACGACGCCCGGTTCATCGAGTTCGAGAACCGGTTCTCGAGCGCCCGGAACATGCTGACCACGCTCCGGGAGTCGCTCGCCATGGACCTCCCGGACCTCAAGGCCACGGTCAAGCGGGTCAACGACGGCGAGAACCGCGCGGAGCGGGCCAAGGCAGAGATGATCCAGGCAAACCTGCGGCTCGTCGTCTCGATCGCCAAGAAGTACATCAACCGCGGCATGCACTTCCTTGACCTCGTGCAGGAGGGCAACATCGGTCTCATGCGCGCCGTCGAGAAGTTCGAGTACCAGCGCGGCCACAAGTTCTCGACCTACGCGACCTGGTGGATCCGCCAGGCCATCACCCGGGCCATCGCCGACCAGGCCCGCACCATCCGGATCCCGGTCCACCTGATCGAGACCATCAACCGCATCATCCGCACGTCGCGCTACCTGGAGCAGGAGCTCGGCCGCGAGCCGTTGCCCGAGGAGGTCGCGCGCAAGCTCGACATGAGCGTCGACAGCGTCCGCAAGGCGCTCAAGATCTCGCGCGCGCCGGTCTCGCTCGAGACGCCGATCGGCGATGATGACAGCCAGCTGTCGGACTTCATCCCCGACGAGACGGCCATCTCTCCGGTCGACACGGCCACCGACACCGAGCTCATGCGCCACACGCAGCGCCTGCTCTCGACCCTCTCCGCACGCGAGGAGAAGATCCTCCGGATGCGGTTCGGCATCGGCGAGAAGAACGACCACACGCTCGAGGAGGTCGGCAAGGACTTCTCCCTCACGCGTGAGCGCATCCGCCAGATCGAGGCCAAGGCACTCGCCAAGCTCCGCGCCCCGCAGCGGAGCGACCACCTGCGTGCGTTCCTCGACATCGAGTCGACCTGATCCGCAGGGCTGCCTGCGCTGCCCGCTCCCCAGGGCAGGCCGCCAGGCTCAGCGGTCCCCGGATCCCTCGTCTGCGACACAGGCTCCCCCGGAGCAGGCCTGGCCGGAGGGACACTCAACGTCGGCCTGGCAGCGCGTGCTGGCCGGCAGCCGGTCGCAGGCATCTCCGATGGGGGTGCACTGCATGGTGATGCCGTAGTCAGCACACCTGAAGCCCGAGGGGCAGTCGGCCGTCCCGCCGCAGGGAGCGCCGCAGACGGAGCCCCCGATGTCGAGATCGAGGCAGAATGCGCCCGTTGCACACGCACCGCGACCCGAGCAGGGAGCGCAGAGCGAACCGTCGGCGGCGACGGGCAGGGGGCGGCAGGCGCCGTCGGACTCGCAGCGCAGCGAGGTGCCGCAGTCGGAGTCCGTGCGACACGGCGCAGGCCGACACACGCCGTCGGACTCGCAGCGATTGCCACGGGGGCAGTCCACATCGGTCCTGCACTGCTCGGGCGCCGGAGAGGTGTCGATGCAGTAGTCGGTGCACTCCTGGCGACACTCGTCCCAGCAGTCCCAGCCGTCGCAGACGGTACGGCAGACGTCGCGACACTCCGTGCGGATCTCGTCGCACGCTGACCCAGGGTAGGGGCCGCAGGTGATGGAGGCGAGCGACAGCGATGCGGCGAGAATGAGTCGATTCATGGTCGAGGTCCTCCGCGGTGGGGCAACCGGACGCGCGCCGAGGGCGAAGATTCAACACAGCGACGATCAAGTGGCGCTCTCGTCGTTGGAGCGGCAGTGGCGCCCGGTGGCAAGGCCCACCCGGTGGGGGGGCGCGGCGAACGTAGCCTCACGCGAACGAATCGAAGCAGCGCATTGCTTCGCTTGATCTGCCCGCGGAGTCTCGATACCTAGCGCCTGTTTGCCACTGGACCGCGGGAGGCACCTGCGGCACGGCGTTGCGGAGAGGTCGGCATGCGAAGAGTGACGTGGAAGCGATGGGCGCAGAGCGGGCTGACGACAGGCGTCCTTGCGATGTCTGCCATGACGCTGGGCTCGGCTTGGCTCACGGGATGCGATGACGGCGTGACCCAGAGCGCGAATCCGGTCTTCCAGACGTTCCCGTCGGAGCTGACCTACAACGTGCCGCCTGGCGACGTGCTCGGCCGCACACTGACGGTGACGAACGCGGGCCAGGGCGACCTGGTGATCAGCTCGGGCATCATCGAGGGCGGTGACAAGGAGCTGTTCACCCCGGTCGGCGGGTTCAGCTTCCCGGTGACCATCAAGCCTGGCGAAGCCTCTTCGTTCGAGGTCGAGTTCGCCAGGCCCGATGGTGACGGCGCAGCCAAGAATGCCCGTATCGTCTTCGCGACCAACCAGTCGGTGCTCGACGGTGGCCGCTTCGATGGCGTGTTCAACGTCAACCTCCGCGGTCTGGCCGCAGACGGTCGCCTGTTTGCGACGCCTGCGTCGATTTCGTACGGCCGCGTCTCTCCCGGCGAGTGCCGGGACCAGACCGTCACGATCCAGGCGCTCGGCTCTGACCAGATCATCACCGAGATCACGCTGGCCTCGACCTCGGTCTACCGCATCGTGTCGCCGGACCCGCTCCCGACCGCTGAGGCACCCATCGCGCTCGCCGCGGGCGAGTCCTTCGAGGTGACGGTCAACTACTGCCCCGATGATGAGGGCTCCGACACCGGCAAGCTGGGCTTCAGGACGGCGACGATGTCAGACTCGGATCCTGACTTCGAAGTCGACATCATCGGCAACGGCGGTGTCCCCTGCATCCAGGTGACGCCCAGCAGCGTCGACTTCGGTGACACCATCTTCGGGCAGAAGGAGTGCTCGACCATCACGGTCAACAACTGCTCGGAGACCGGCAACGGCCAGCCGCTTGAGATCAGCGACCTGGCGGTCGCGGCTGAGGGCTCCGGAGCTGACGCGTCGCTCTTCTCGCTCGAGAATGCTCCTGAGCTGCCCGCGACACTGGCTCCGGGCGAGGCGACCCAGTTCGTCGCCTGCTTCTCGCCGACCGACACCGGCCGTGATGGTCAGCCCGAGTCGGGCAGCGTGGTCATCACGTCGAACGATCAGGCGACGCCTGAGGTCACGGTACCCCTCAACGGCGTGGGCACCACGAACCAGTGCCCGAACATCACCGCCGTGACCTGCGTGCGGCGCGGTGTCGCCGGCGGCATCCCGACCGACGACGTGCGTGCGCTGCCGCTCGACAACCTCGACTGCGTTGCCAACTGCGTTGACCCTGATGGCTCCTGCGCCTCGTTCGCCTGGAACATCGTCGAGCGCCCGGCGGAGTCCGTGTCGGAATTCTCGCCGGCCAGCGCCTCCGCAACCGAGTTCTTCGTGGATGCCAACGGCGAGTACGTGGTCGAGGTCGACGCGCAGGACAACCGCGGGACGTGGGCCTCGCAGTGCGGCCAGCAGGGTCGCCTCACCATCAGGGCTCGCCCTGAGGCAGCCTTCCACGTCCAGATGACCTGGGCGACGCCGAGTGACCCGAACCCCTCTGACGAGGGCCGTGGCGCTGGTTCGGACGTCGACCTCCACGTGCTCCACCCGCTCGGCTGCTGGGAGGACGTCTTCTACGACTGCCACTTCCGCAATCGCGCCCCCGACTGGGATGTCGCAGGCTTCGCCGAGGACAACGCCTCGCTCGACCGCGACGACACCGACGGCTGGGGCCCCGAGAACGTCTCGATCAAGGAGCCGGTCAACGGGAACACCTACCGCGTCGCCTCCCACTACTGGTCCGACTTTGGGTATGGTCTCTCGAACGTGACCGTCGTCATCACCCTCGATGGAGTCGAGAGCTTCCGCGACTCCGCCGACCTGACCACGACCGGTCAGTGGTGGGAGGTCGCTGCGGTCTCCTTCCCGGCGCGCACGATCGTCCCGATCGACCGGATCTCGCCGAGCCGCCCCACTTGCGCTCGCTGAACCGCGCAGAGCGGTCATGACTGCTGTGACGCCCGGCGATTCGGTCAGTGTCTGCATCAGGCTCCGCATGTCGGCGCACGATGCCCACTACGCGGGGCATCTCGTCGACGGAGCACGGATGCTGGCGCTCTTCGGCGACGTGGCGACCGAGCTGCTGATTCGACTCGATGGCGACGAGGGCCTCTTCAGGGCGTACGACAGCGTCGAGTTCCTCGCGCCGGTCTACGCCGGCGACTACATTGAGGCCGTTGGGCGGATTGTCACGGTGGGGCGCACCTCGCGCCGCATGGAGTTCGAGGCGCGCAAGGTGATTCGCCTCAACCCCGCGCTCGGCTTTGAGTCCTCCGCAGAGATTCTCGACCCGCCCATCGTGGTCTGCCGGGCAACCGGCACCTGCGTGACCCCCGCTGACCGTCAGCGGGTGCGCTGAGTGGGGGCCGCGTGAGCCAGAAGTTCTTTGTGACGGCCGCGGTGAACGGCGCAGAGGTCACACGAGCGCAGTTCCCGGCGCTCCCGATCACGCCGAGCGAGGTGGCTGACGAGGCCAGACGCTGTGCCGATGAGGGAGCGTCGATCCTGCACCTTCATGGCAGGCTCCCCTCGGGTCAG